>JBDTOZ010000125.1:0-12309 GCA_039932995.1 Acidobacteriota bacterium
GGACGAGAGTCCACCGGGGGCAGGATGCCCGCGGCCCCGGGCGTGGATCTCCACCGCCCACCGCCAACCGCCAACCGCCAACCGAAGTTTGACGTAAACCCCACAGTCGCGTTAACTTCTCCCTGAACGATCTGGCGAAAGACCAGGGAGGGGACAATGGTCAGTGTGCGTAGGGTGGCTCCCGTTCTCCTGCTCGTGATTGCGACGAGTTCTGCATTTGCGCAGAAACAGTCGTCGCAGCCGCCGCGCGAGCTCCATCGCGTGGGGGATCACTGGACGGCGTACAACCCGCCTGATCCCGCGAGTTATCCCGCCGGTGCGCGGACTCACGAAATCAAAAAAGGCGACACGCTCTGGGATCTCGCCCAGACCTATTACAACAACGCCTATCTCTGGCCGCAGCTCTGGGAGGCCAACACCTGGATTTCCGACGCCCATTGGATCTACCCGGGCGACGTGCTCCTGGTCGAAGGAGAAGGCAGCTCGGTGGCCGCCAGTGCGGAGGCGGGGGAAGGGACGACGCCGCTGTCCGTGGTCACGCCGCGCAGCGGCGGAACGGGCGACTCTCCCACCAGCCTCTTCGCCACATCCGAGTCCTCCTCCGGGATCCCGGTCGCGCGGATGGTCACCGAGAACAGGCCGCTCGCTCTCGGCACCGAGGCCGACATCTATTGCTACGGATACATCGGCGACCCGAATGAGCCGATGCCGAACTACATCGCCTCGCATGAAGACGTCGAGGTGAAGTATCTGTTCCGCGCGACCACGGACACGCCCTCGGATGCCACGTTCGGCGATCTGATCTACATTCATGGCGACGCCAGCACGGGCCTCGTCGCCGGAGACTCCTACCTGCTGGTCCTGCCGATGGAGATGGTCAAGCATCCGGTCACCGGCGCGGTGATGGGACGCCAGTACGACTACATCGGCCAGGTGCGCATCCTCTGCACCGAAGAGGGACGCTCCCGGGCCATCGTCGTGCGCACCTGCCGTGAGATCCCGATCGGGGCAAGGCTGAAGCCGATTCCCCAGCTTCCCATCCCCATCGCCCGGGTCGCGGACCTGCCGGCCTGGTGCGATCCGCCCACCGGAAAGACCAGCGGGGTCATCGTCGATTCCCGCGACTGGAGTCTCGGCCTGGTGGAGGGCAACCTCGTCCAGATCGACCTCGGCCGGAACGATCAGCTCCAGCCCGGGGACTTCTTGACGGTCAGCCGTCCCAGCACCCGCCGCGATCAACCGGACGTCGTTCTCGGTCAGATCGGAGTACTCACCACGGAAGACCGCACCGCGACCGCCATCGTCATCAGCAGCCGTCGCGAACTGCAGATCGGAGACAAGGTCGAGCTGCGGTAGAATCGCCGGCCCGGGGTCCATAGCTCAGCGGTTAGAGCTACCGGCTCATAACCGGCAGGTCCCAGGTTCGAATCCTGGTGGACCCACCAGACACACCATGGCCAGAGTGATCATCCAGATTGTTTGTCCCAAGCGCGACGGAGATGATCCGATTCGTACAGGCGTTCCGGTTCCGGAACGCCTTTTTTCTTTGGGTTGGCCGTTGGCGGTCGGCGGTTGGCGGGAGAGTCCGTTCCACCGCCAACCGCCCACCGCCAATCGTCAACCGGAGGACATTTGAGCGACGTAGAAAAACTGTGGGAGCTGCAAACGGTGCTCAACGCGTTGAACGACCGTGAGAAACAGATGAGCGTGAAGCCGGAGTCGTTCGCGGTCATCGATGCCGAGTATCAGAGCGCGAACGACGAGGTGGTGCGGCTGCAGGGCCAGATCGACGCCCTCGGCAAGGAGCGCCGCCGGGTGGACGGCGAGCTGGGCGATCAGCAGGAGCTGCTCAAGAAATACCAGGGACAGCTCATGCAGGTGAAGAATCAGCAGCAGTACGCGGCGGCCTGGAAGGAGATCGACGCGTCCCGCAAGCACGTCAAGGAGCTGGAGGAGTCCGTCCTCAAGAACATGACCGAGGCCGACGGCTTTCAGCAGCAGGTCGACGCGCGCAAGGACGGACACGGGGCGCTGCAATCCCGCTACGACGCCGCCCACGCCGAGTGGCAGCACTCCCTGGGCGATCTGCGCAAGGAATCCGAGCAGCTTCGGGCCCGTGCCGAGAGGATCGAGTCGGCCCTTCCCGAACGCCTCAAGAACGAGTTTCAACGCATCTACAAACAGCGCCAGCAGATCGCCGTGGCCCGCGTGGCCAACGATTCCTGCAGTTCCTGCCGCTCCCGCGTGCGCCCCGCGCTCGCGCAACAGCTCAAGCGCGGTGAGCTTGTTCACTGCGAAGGCTGTCACCGCATCCTCTACCTGGAGAGACCCTCATCCTGAAGATCACGGCTTTCATCGACGGCGCTGCCCGCGGCAATCCCGGGCCCGCCGGTTACGGTGTCTACATGACCACGGCCACCGGCGAGATCATCGAGGTCTGCGGTTTCCTCGGCCATGCCACCAACAACGTTGCCGAGTACGCCGGCCTGGTCGACGCACTCACGGTGGCTCACGAAGAAGGAGCCACGGACGTCGAGATCGTCTCCGACTCCGAGCTCCTGGTCAAACAGATGCTCGGCGTCTACAAGGTTCGTCATCCCAACCTCATCCCCATGTACGAGAAGGCCAAAGGGATGGCCCGCCGCTTCAAGCGTTTCTCCATCCGGCACACGCTGCGCGCGGGCAACAAGGACGCGGATCGGCTGGCCAACCGGGCCGTGGACCGCGCCGATGGCCGGCTCGTGGAACGGAAACGTGTCCAGGTCTGACCAGATCCACGGCAACCTCGTGACCGTGGAGGAACGGATCGCCGCCGCCTGCGCGCGCGCGGGCCGGCCGCGCGCCGCCGTGAGGCTCGTGGCCGTCACCAAGACCTTTCCCGCGTCCGACGTCGAGCTCGTGCTGGCCGCGGGTGCCACGGAGGTCGGTGAGAACAAGGTGCAGGAAACGCGCGACAAGCGTCCGGCCGTCGCCGCCGCCGCGCGCTGGCACCTCATCGGACATCTGCAGTCGAACAAAGTCAAAGACGCGGTCCGCCTGTTCGACGTCATCCAGACCGTCGACTCCCTCGAGCTGGCGCAGAAGATCGCCCGCACTTCCGAAGCGCTCGGCAAGCGGCAGGAAGTGCTCCTGCAGGTCAACGTCGGAGGCGAGTCGCAGAAGAGCGGCGCGGAGGCGCGGGAGGTCCTGGCGCTGGCCGGTGCCGTGGCCTCTCTCTCGTCGCTGCACCTGAGCGGACTGATGACCATTCCCCCCGTGGGTGAGGCCGAAGCGATGCGCCCCCATTTTCGCGAGCTGGCCGCAATGGGGCATGATCTCGGACTGCAGGAGCTTTCCATGGGGATGACCGACGACTTTGAAGTGGCCATCGAAGAGGGAGCGACGATCGTTCGCGTGGGGCGGGCGATCTTCGGCGCACGACACTGATGGACTTCGCACTGGTCTTCGTTCAAGCCCTGGTCTTCATCCTGGACATCCTGCAGTGGGTGATCCTGGCCTGGGTGATCCTCTCCTGGGTGCTGTTCTTCCTCCGCCAGTCGAAGTTCCGGTGGCGCTATCGCGGGTTCTACGGGGCCCTCGAACAGCTCAACGACATCTTCGAGCGGATGACCCGTCCCTTCCTCCGCCCCTTCCGCCGCATGCTCCGCCGCTTCGACACGGCCGGCATCGACTGGTCCCCGATGCTGCTCATCCTGGTGATCTGGATCCTGCGGCAGCTGCTGGCCGTTCTGGCGGCAAGGCTTATACTGAATCGGTAGTTGGCGGTTGGCCAATTGTGTAGGGAGGGTGGACCCATGCAGAACCTCACGCCGCTCGAGATTCAGAAACAGACCTTCTCGCGGGCCCTCAAGGGCTACAGCCCTGATGACGTCCGCGCCTACCTGCACCTCGTCGCCGAAGAGATCGAGCGCTTGCTGCGCGAGAACGACCGGCTGGGACGGGACGTCACGGAGTTGCGTGAGGACATCGAGGATCACACCAACCGGGAGCGCATCCTCAAGGACACGCTGCTCTCCGCGCAGAAGGTGGCCGAAGACCTCACCGCCAACGCCCGCAAGGAAGCGGAGCTGATCGTCAAGGACGCGGAGCTGCTGGCGGAACGGGTGGTGGGACAGGCCCTGCAGCGCGTGGCCGATCTCGAGAGAGCCATCGCCGATCTGAAGATGGAACGCCGCGCCGCCCGCAACAAACTGACCACGACCATCGACATGATCCAGCAACTGATCCTCCTCGACGCCGAGGAAGAGGCCAACGATCAGCCGATCACAGCGTTGTTTCGGCAACGGCAGTCCTCGTAAAGCGGGGACGGGCGAGGGACGGTAGGAGAACACGGAGCGGCCGAGGGGCGCCGGCGTCCCGGCGCCTTTGGTTGCGGCTACGCCCCTCCTTGCCACTGTGGTGAAAATGCTTCCACCGAAATCATGACCACTCTCATCCACAACCTCTCCCAAGTGGCCACCCCCCTGGGCACCACCGCGGCGCGGGGGAAGGCCATGCGCGAGCTCGCGGTCCACGAGCATGCGGTGCTGGTCGTGGATCATGGCCGCTTCGTCTTCGTCGGGCAGGAGACGGACATTCCATCCGGCGTGCGCATCGACGACGATGTCGACGCGCACGGCGCGACGGCCATCCCTGGCTTCGTCGACTCCCACACGCACATTCCGTTCGCGGGCTTCCGCGAGTCGGAGTTCAACCGGCGGCTGCAGGGTGAGACCTACGAGCAGATCGCGGCGGCGGGCGGTGGGATCGCGTCGACCGTGCGATCGACGCGCAAGGCCGGCGAAGAGGAGCTCGTCGCCAACGTCCTGGCGCGCACCTCGGCCATGGCCCGCTACGGCACGACCACCGCCGAAGCCAAGAGCGGCTATGGTCTGGAGAAGGAGTCCGAGCTCAAACAACTGCGCGCCATTCGCAGCGCGGCGGCGCTGTCGCCGGTCCGCCTCGTGCCGACCTGTCTGGCGGCGCATGAGTTTCCGCCGGAAAGCCGAGGCAGCGACAGCGCCCGCCAGCAGTACGTGCAGACGATCCTCCACGAGATCCTTCCTGCCGTGGCGGGTGAAACGCTGGCGGTCTTCAATGACGTCTTCATCGAGCGGGGCGTCTTCACCCGCGAGCAGGGAGAGGTCGTGCTCCGCGCCGGAATCGCGCTGGGAATGATCCCGCGCGTGCATGCCGACGAGCTCTCCGACACCGATGGCGCGGCCCTGGCGGCCTCTCTCGGCGCCGCATCGGCCGATCACCTCATGTACATCTCCGACCGCGGCATCGACGCCCTGGCCGCCTCGGACACCGTCGCCAACCTCCTGCCCGCGACCAGTTTCTTCCTCATGTCCCCCCAGTACGCGCCTGCGCGCCGGCTCATCGACAAGGGGGCCATCGTTTCGCTCTCCACGGACTGCAACCCGGGGACGTCGATGACGGAGTCGATGCAGACGGTGATGCTCTTCGCCACCATGCGGATGAAAATGACGGTCGAGGAGTCGCTCACCGCCGCCACACTCAACGGCGCATATTCGTTGCGACTGTCTCAGGAGACCGGCTCGATCGAAGTGGGCAAACGCGCCGACTTCGTGCTCATCGACGCCCCCTCCTATCTCCACCTCGTCTATCACTTCGGCGTGAATCTCGTGAGCGCGGTCTATCGCGACGGCGCACGGGTGGTCTGATCGCGATATGCTTCCCGCCCACCCGACATGAGCGCCCGATTCTGCGGCATCGTGCCGCCGTATCTGCTTCGCTCGATCGCCGATCACGGTGACGACGAAGATCGCCAGCGAGCGCTGGCCGCGTTGTCTCTGTCGGTCGCACCGCGCCGCGAACGAGCGGCGCTGACGCAGCTCGCCGGCGAATTGGTGCTCCCGCCCCGCGTGAAGCGGCGCACCGTTCACGACGCAGAGGAGGGGCGGATGCTGCCGGGACGCATCGCGCGCACCGAGGGAGAGCGGCCCGTCGGAGACCCGAGCGTGGACGAGGCATACGAGGCGGCCGGCAAGGTCTACGACTATTTCCGCCGGGTCCACGACCGGCGTTCCCTCGATGACCACGGCCTCGGCCTCCGCTCCACCGTCCACTACGGCCGCGGATTCAGCAACGCCCACTGGGACGGCCGGCAGATGATCTACGGCGACGGGGACGGCCGGTACTTCCACCGCTTCACCGCCTCGCTCGACGTCGTGGCCCATGAGCTCACGCACGGCATCACCCAATACGTGGCGGGCCTCGGCGTCAGTGGACAGTGTGGCGCCCTGGCCGAACACTTCTCCGACGTCTTCGGCATCCTGGTCAAGCAGTACTGGCTCGGCCAGAGCGCCGCGCAATCCGACTGGCTCATCGGCGCCGATCTCTTCACCGATCAAGTGCAGGGCCTCGGCATCCGCTCGATGAAGGCCCCCGGTACCGCCTACGACGACCCGATTCTCGGCCGCGATCCGCAACCCGCGCACATGGGGCGCTACGTGAAGACCTACGGCGACGATCGCGGCGTGCACATCAACTCCGGCATCCCCAACCACGCCTTCTTCCGAGCCGCGACGAACCTCGGCGGCCAGGCCTGGGAGATCGCGGGCCGCATCTGGTACCACGCCCTCACGCGAGGAGGCCTCGGTCCGCGATCGCAATTCCGACACGTTGCCGAAGCGACCGTCCGCGCCGCCGCCGCTCTCCATGGCGCGGGAAGCGTCCCGCACGACGCCGTTCGCGCCGCGTGGGAGGCCGTGGGAATCCCGACGGGCGAAGCGCCCGTCCCCCGCCTTGTGATTCGCAAACGCGTTCGCGTGCAGAGCGAACGCGAGCTCTTCGAGCCGCCCGACGCCGCGGCGGAGCTGCCGTACCTGGGGTGAGCGGGACTGGGTGCTGGCGTCAACCAGCACCCGGCACGCTCACTCCTTCGGTGCAGACGCCGGCTCGAATCCGCAGCGGTCCTTCATGCCGGAGCGGAAACGGTCGCGCTCTTCGGGGGTCATGCGCTCCCAGCGTTCCATCATCCGGTGGCGCCAGTGCCTTGCGCCGGAGTGTCCGCGAAACCCTCCGAACAGAATCTTGCTCAGGACGAGCAGTCCCAGGGCCTGCCAGAACCCGAGGGCATGCCAGCCGAAGATCGGCGGGATCAGCCAGTTCCAGAGACTCATGACGATGAAGCCGAAGACTCCGAGAGCCACCGTACCGATCACCAGGAACTTCACACCTCTTGCTGCCCAATTCCTTCTCATGGTCAACCTCGTTCTCGTAGGAACTCTTCGTAGATGTCGTGGAGACGGCGGCGCAGATGAAGCACCGCGTAGTGCTTCCGCGAGATCAGGGTGTTGATGTTCACGCCGCTCCGGGCGGCCATCTCTTTGAAGCTGCGTCCTTCGACTTCGTGTGCAAGGAACACCTCCCGTTGTTCGTCCGGCAGTTCGTCCAGGCCGGCCATCAGCTCTTCCAGGAGCAGCGCCCGCGCGTGCGCCGCCTCCGGTCCCGCGTCGGCCGAGGGAAGCAGGTCGCCGATCGAAAGCGGCTCTTCGCCATCCGTGGTGGGAATCGGCTCGTCGGTGGAAATCTCCCGGCGTTTCCGGCGGAACAGATCGGTGATCCGATTTCGTGCGATGCGAAACAGCCAGGCCGTCACGTACTCCACCGGCTTCACCAGCCGATAGGCCTCCACGAGCTCGTAAAACACTTCCTGGAAGATGTCGTCGACGTCACGATCGTCGACGACCCGCCTGCGGATGAAGCTGCGCAGCCGGTCTTCTTCGCGCGCAAATGTCTCCGCGATCCGTTGATCCTGTTCGCTCGTCATGAGGTCGAGGCCCAGCGCTGCCTTCATTCTTCCCCTGAGACGTACGAGAGCGTCGGATATTTTGTGGCTCTCGGCTGCGGCCGGGCCCCCACCCGAGAGCGCGGGCAGGATGCCCGCGCCCCAACGGGGAGCTGGAAACTCGCGTGGGCGACAAGTTTTCGCGAGGACGCACCGACGGAGCGGCCGTACGTGCCCAAGGCTATGCCAACCCAGCGCCGCCGGCCGTGCCGGCTAGAGATGCGCAGTGGGGAGCATTTCCGGCGCTTTGCGCGCTTTGGTGGCCTGCTCGAAGGCGAACGCGTACTTGAGCAACGCCGGTTCGCTCCAGGCACCGGCGAAGAAGGAGAGTCCGATGGGCAGGCCGAAGGCCGTGCCGGCAGGGACGGTGATGTGCGGGTAGCCGGCCACCGCCGAGGCGCTGGAGTAGCCGCCTGTGTAGTGATCGCCGTTGACAAGGTCGTTGCTCCACACCGGCCCGCCCGTCGGCGCGATCACGGCATCGAGCTTGTGTTGCTTCAGCACGGCGTCGATCCCCTCGGCGCGCGACAGCCGCGTGTTCTTGGCCAGCGCCTTCAGGTACGCGGGAGTGGTCAGAGAGCCTTTCAACGAAGCCTGCAGGAAGATCTCCTGGCCGAAGTACGGCATCTCCCGGTCGCGGTTCTCTTCGTTGAAACGAATCAGGTCCGCCAGGCTGTGCCACTTCACGTTCGGCGGAAGCTGGGCGAGATAGGCATTGATGCCGGCCTTGAATTCGTAGAGCAGGACGTCGAACTCGCTGGCACTGTAATCGTTGCTGGTCTTCATGTCCGCGGGATCGACGATGGTTGCCCCGAGTCCGCGCAGGACGTCGAGTGCCGCATCCATGACGCGCTTGACCTGGTCATGCTCGCCGAAGTACTGGCGGCCGACGCCGATGCGTGCCCCGCGCAGTCCGTCCGGATCGAGGAACTTCGTGTAGTCGGCCTGCCGGTGGCCGCGACTGGTGGCCGTGACGGCGTCGAGGGAGTCGATGCCTGTCATCGCGCCGAGGAGGATGGCCGCGTCGGTGACCGTGCGGGCCATCGGGCCGGCGGTGTCCTGCGTGTGCGAGATGGGGATGATGCCGCCGCGGCTGACCAGACCGACGGTGGGCTTGAGTCCCACCAGACCGCAGGCGGAGGAAGGGCAGACGATGGAGCCGTCGGTCTCCGTGCCCACGCCCACCGCGGCAAGGCTCGCGGCGATGGACGCGCCGGTGCCGGAGCTCGAGCCGCAGCAGTTCCGGTCCAGGGCGTACGGATTGCGCGTCAGTCCACCGCGGCCGCTCCAACCGCTCGTGGAATGGGTGGAACGGAAGTTCGCCCATTCGCTGAGATTGGTCTTGCCCAGCAGCACCGCCCCTGCTTCGCGGAGACGCCTGACCACGTGCGCGTCTTGCGCGGCGATCGAGTCCGCGAGTGCCAGCGATCCCGCGCTGGTGCGCATCCGGTCCCCGGTGTCGATGTTGTCCTTGATGAGCACGGGGATGCCGTGCATCGGTCCGCGCACGTGACCGGCCGCACGCTCGCGGTCGAGCGCGTCCGCAATGGTCAGCGCGTCCGGGTTCAACTCGATGATGGAGTGCAGTTGCGCATCGATGACCGCGATCCGCCGCAGGTAGGCCTCGGTCAACGAGCGGGCCGTGTACCGGCTCATCTGGGCGATGGTCAGCTCTTCGAGCGCAATCTCGTCCGCATAAATGCGCGGCGAAACCGCCAGCGCCGTGATCCCCAGTCCGGCCATGCGAATGAAGTCGCGACGATCGAATGCGTACATGGCGGGAGTATGACATCGGCGCCACCGTGTCCGCGGGCAAGATGCGGACGAAGTGAACCTTCGCCTGTGGAGCAGTGGACTCGACTCCGTGAGCGGTGAACTCGACTCTGTGGAGCGGTGGACTTTAGTCCACCGGGCACTCGCGATGAGCGTGCCGAAGCCGTGTAACGATCTCGGGATCATTGCGCCGAGAGCCCATGCAGTGCTCAGAACTCAATCGACAGAGGCAAGCTCTTCGCGAGATCCCGGTGGACTAGAGTCCACCGCTCCACAGAGTCAAGTCCCTCGCTCCGCGAGACGCGCGTCAGCCGTTTCTCATCAACTTCCTGCACCGCCAGTGCAGGTAATTCACGAGCAGCCAGAAGCGGCGGAAGGCGGGATTGCGGGTTTGCTTGTGGTGATAGCGGTAATAGATCTGCTGGGCGATGACGGAGAGGCGGAAGCGGCCGTAGACCTCGTAGAACGTCCAGTGCTCGGGCGTCGCGCCGGTCTTCTCCGCGTAGTAGGCGACCACCTCGGCGCGGGTGAGCATGCCCGGGAGGTGAGTCGGCTGGCGCCGCGTGGCGCGGGCGAAGAAATCGTCGCCGGCTTCGACCCAGTAGGCGATCGAGTTCCCGAGGTCCATCCATGGATCGCCGAGAGTGGCCAGCTCCCAGTCCAGCACGCCGATGATGCGGGTCGGATCCTCGCGGTCGAGCACGATGTTGTCGAAACGAAAATCATTGTGCGTGATGCAGATGCGCTCGTGCTCCGGAATGTGATCGGCCAGCCACTGCATGATCTTCGTTCCGCGGGGCACGTTCCACGTCCGGGCCTTGCGGTAGCGCTCACTCCAGCCCTCGATCTGCCGTCGCGTGTATCCCGCTCCTTTGGCGAGATGCCCGAGTCCCGCGGCGACATGGTCGACCTGGTGCAGTGCGATGAGCGTGTCGAGAAAGCGGAGACAGAGCGTGCGCACCTGTTCCGGTGTCATCGAGACGCCCAGCTCCTTCCGCGGGATGATGCCGTCCAGGCGTTGCATGACGTAGAACTCGGCGCCGATGACGGAAGGGTCGCCGCAGTAGGCGATCATCTCCGGCACGTAGGGGAAGACCGGCTTCAGCGCCTGCTGCAGGCGGAACTCACGACCCATGTCATGCGCCGATTTCGCCTTCGTTCCCGCGGGGGGGCGGCGGAGGATGAGGTCGTGCGAGTCGTACGCGACCCGGTACGTCCAGTTCGACGCGCCGCCGGAGTACTGCGTGATGACCGGTGTGCCGCACAGTCCGGGGATCTGCGTCCGGAGCCATTCGTCGACACGCGCGGCGTCGAGCTCTTCGCCTGCGCGGACGGCGTCCGCCCTCCCCTTCACGCCCGGTACTTTCTCACTTCACGCCGTGCGATCAACCCGAGGTGGACCTCATCGGGTCCGTCGGCGATGCGGAGTGAGCGGGCCGTGGCGAAGAGGCTGGTGAGGGGGACG
This sequence comes from Acidobacteriota bacterium, assembly GCA_039932995.1. GTDB lineage: Bacteria > Acidobacteriota > Thermoanaerobaculia > Gp7-AA8 > Gp7-AA8 > QHVT01. The sequence continues at coordinate 11,034 of JBDTOZ010000125.1, forward strand.
TCCTGGGACATGCCGGCGCCGCCGTGCATCTGGATGGCGTCGTCGACGACGTTCTGGAGGACATTCGGCGCGATGACCTTGATCGCGGAGATTTCGGTCATGGCGGACTGCACGCCGGCCGTGTCGATGCGCCAGGCCGCGTAGAGGGTCAGCAGGCGGGCCTGATCGATGGCGATGCGATGTCGGGCGATGCGCTCGCGGTTGCCGCCGAGGTCGAGGATTGGTTTGCCGAAGGCCACGCGGGCCAGACCGCGCTTCACCATCAGCTCCAGCGCGCGTTCCGCGGCGCCGATGCAGCGCATGCAGTGATGAATGCGCCCCGGTCCGAGGCGTCCCTGGGCGATCTCGAACCCGCGACCGGAGCCGGCGATCAGATTCGCTTTCGGCACGCGCACGTTGGTGAAGGAAGCCTCCCCGTGTCCATACGGCTCGTCATACTCGCCGAAGGCGGGGAGCATGCGCTCGATGGTCACGCCTGCAGTCTCGAGCGGGACCAGGACCATGCTCTGCTGCTGGTGCCGCTCGTTCTGCGGATCGGAGCGGCCCATGAAGATGGCGATCCTGGCCTTGGGATGACCCAGGCCGGTCGACCACCACTTGCGGCCGTTGAGGACCAGCTCGTCGCCGTCCGTCTCGATGGTGGCGCTGATGTTCGTGGCATCGCTGGAGGCCACTTCGGGCTCGGTCATGAAAAACACCGAGCGGATCTCGCCGGCGAGCAGAGGGGTGAGCCACTGCTCCTTCTGGGCCTCGTTGCCGTAGTGATAGAGCACTTCCATGTTGCCGGTGTCGGGCGCGTTGCAGTTGAAAATCTCCGGCGCGATGACGCTCTGTCCCATGGCCTCCGCGAGAGGCGCGTACTCGAGTGTGCTCAATCCGGCACCGAGCTTCGCATCGGGTAGGAAGAGGTTCCAGAGCCCTGCCGCCCGGGCCTTGGCCTTCAGCTCCTCCACGACCGGCGAGAGCGTCCACTTTCGCCAATCCGGCCCATGGTTCTGCCTGTGGATCTCCCCCAACACGGAAGCCTCGGCGGGCAGGACGTGCTCCCGGATGAACGTGCGGACGCGGCCGAGCATCTCCTGAGAATGAGCGGAAGGTGTGAAGTCCATGGCTGGGTATTCTGCACGCGCGAACGCCTTTTCACCACGGCGACATCGCGAAGCGAAGCGAACATCGTTCGTCAAAGACAATCATTTCTCTGTTGGGCCCTCCGTGCCTCCATGCCTCTGTGGTGAAGCCTTTGATTTTCAGGGCAGGGGGAAACTGGTTTACCGTT
>JBDTOZ010000126.1:0-3190 GCA_039932995.1 Acidobacteriota bacterium
GTTCCAGGCTCTCCCCTTTACCGAACCCGCAACGGGGCTCGTGTTTGCGAGGGAGCGGTGGTACGACCCAGGGACGGGGTCGTTCTTGTCGCCGGATCCTTTGGGGCATCGCGATTCGAGCAATCTCTATTCGTTCTGCGTCGGCGATCCGGTGAACAACTCGGACCCGACCGGGCTTGCGGCTTCAATGGGGACGAAGGGTTGGATCGTCGCGACCGACAATCGCAACGGCGGCCGAATCCGGCGCTTCAGTCCCGCGGAGATCGCCGCAGATCCGCAAGGGGTTCGCGCTTTCCTCGGGCTGAACGCGGACGTTGATCCGCGCGAAGCCGACGCAATGATCGAGCGTGCCGGTCATGCGTGGGCAACGGGAGGCGACAAGATGCGTGTGGTCGCGCCTGGCGCGGCGAAGGCTGCCGGCGTGTATCCGTTGATGGCGGCGACGGCTGGTGCTGGAATCGGTGGCGGTATTGGTGTGGTCGCGGCCGGGGAGCTTGGACTTGGCTTCGTGGGGTCGGCGATGCTTCCAGGCTTCACGGGCGGCGTGGGTTCACAAGCTGGTACTGATATACATGCATGGCACTTCAGTGGCGTGCGGCAGTACGCGGTCTCTGGTTCGGCTGGCGCAATTGGCTCGCTTGTAGTCGGCGGAATCTTCGCGGGTGGGCAACATCTCTTTGGAACACCCGATGTCTTCCCTTCGATCATGCCTGAAGGTGGCTGGCGATTCCCTGAGCCATCTTTGACAACGCTACGCCGGCCATACAAACGGGTTGCATTCTGCGAAGCAGTTGAATGCGGGGCGATCAGAACGTCCGAAGGCCTACCTATTGATCCGAACACCGGCGAGGTAATCGCCGGGGAATACCACTTTGGTCACAGGTACGGCTACGAGCATCGCCGGCTCGTGCGCGAGGCGCTTTCGAAGGGGATGAAACAGAAGCAGTTCAACGACTGGATCAACAGTCACCCTGAGTGGTTCCAGCTCGAAGCTCCCGCGAACAATCTGAGCCATCGCTTTGAAAAGCCAGGAGTCGACTAAGACGTGACGGGCAATAACGATCTGATCGCGGCGGCATACCGAAAGGATCGTCGCACATTTGAAAGGCTTCTCGATGCGGGCGCCGATATCAATGTCACTGACGAAGACGCCCGGACGGTGCTCATGCACGCTGTCTTGGACAGCGATCCTGATCCGTCATTCATACGCTACTTGCTCGAACAGGGGGCTGCGCCAGACATCGCTGATGCGAATCAACGATGGACGGCGCTCCACTTTGCCGCTCAAGCGCAACAACCCGACGTAGTTGCTATGTTGATCGAAGCAGGAGCGAAAATCGACGCACAGGACGTCTTCGGTAATACGCCATTGTGGCGAGCTGTGATGGTTCCTCGTCCAAATCCAGCAGTCGTCGAACTGCTCGTGAGCGCAGGGGCAGATCCGGCGAAGAAAAACTTCCATGGTGTATCGCCGATTAGTCTCGCTGAGAAGCGCGGTCTTGCAGACTTGCAAGGCCTTTTACAAGCAAAGCGGCGACCGTGAAAGTCAGCAACGGTGATCTGGTGATTGGGCCTTAGCAACTTCGGGGTCAGCTCTCCGATTTCCTGGGGAGAAGCTCGCCGATCGAGGTTCGCTTCGCGTTCATGTAGGGACACAATGGGGATTGCGGCCCGTGTTTTGACTGGCACAGGCCACGAGTCTTTGACGGCTGAGAACGTATCGGCGATCGAACGAGATATCGCACTTGTGGAGCAGGGTTACACGGTCGAGTGGGTGCTCGAGCAAGGTGGAAGTCTGCCGTTCATATACAAGCTCACTTCGTCTGGAATCCGTGTCTACGTGGGCAAGATGGTGCCGTAGGAGAGGGCGATGCGGCGAGTGTCGGCCGAAGAGGAACGAGACAAGTTCGAGCACTATCTATTCGAGATGGATGACGTACTCGAAGACTTTGTTGGCGAGGCACAGGCTGTCGGCTACGCGCTCGATTATCGCGAAGATAGCCTGGGAGCGCTGGAGGCTTTCATTGCCGAACGACTCGAAAGTGATCCAAGCCAAGTGAAGAATAGGGCTGCCAGATATCTCGGCGAGGTTTTTAGGAAGAATGTGGGCGGACACTGGGACATCTACCTTGAGAATCCGAAGGATCTTCACTACAAGCTGCCGGTGGTCACGGGGTTCTCATCCGCTGACTTGGACTTCTGTCCGATCGAACTGGTCGAGAACTTCGTCGTGAAGAAAGAGGCTGGCACATTGATCCGAGCGTTCAAGTACCATAAGCAATGCGCAGATAAAACGTAACACGGCTGAGGCTCGCGGCCTGAATCCTGAGTCTGTGGGCAGCGCCGCGCCGGCGGCTTGCACGAAGGGCTCTTTCAGGTGCTCACGCGAGAGTGGCGTGGCTCAGGGCCGGTCGGGCCTGACGCTCAGGTCGACGACGAAACGTGTTGATGGTTCGGCCAGCGTGAGGTCGACGGTCTCGACTGCAAGTTGCTCGCATCCGACGACGCCGTGGCAGGTTGCCCAGTGCCAGCGCGCGATGTCCTCGCCGGACGGGATGCCGTTGATGTAGTAACGCATCAGTGTCTTCTCGCCGCAGAACGCGCAGTAGAGATGCCCATCGTGTGACTCGGCGTCGTACGTGATGATCGAGACATCATCGGGGCGTTTTTGAGAAGCGCGGTTGCTGAGAGAGTCGATCAGCTTCTTGGCGGCCGCTCGGTCGCCGTGGGAGGAGTCAAAGCTAAGCGATCCGTGGCCGAGATCGATCCGAATGTCGTGGACGAACTCGTGAATGGCTGTTCGCGCGTCATCGATCATCTTCATCATCGGATCGTGAATCGAGATCGCGTTGGTGAAGAGCTCTACCGCCTTGTGAGAGACGCGTTTGTTGCGGTGATCGCGACATGGCTTGCAGGCAGCTTCGACGGCGTCGCGCCTGGAGCGATATCGTTGCCACTTCGCCGTGTCGGTCTTGTTCCATTCGGTTGCTCGGAGAAGCCGATCGAGTGACATGTTCTCCTGGTGCTTGTTCCCGGCCGGATCGGTGAGCTTCGAGACTCGCAGGATGTGTCCTGCTCAAAAAGAAGTTCTGCCTGAATTTGGTAGCAATCTGGGTGGGGTCGAGAAGTGATCCTATGCGAGAGGGATGGCCTGCGGGAGCCTTGGGGCGAGAGCGCGGGAGCTGTTTTC
>JBDTOZ010000127.1:0-4288 GCA_039932995.1 Acidobacteriota bacterium
AGGCTCGCGGGCGAGACGCCCACGGGCCAGCCGGCGAGGACGCCGGCGCTCCAAGTGTCTTCGTGTCGTCGGGTCTTCGGGTCTTCGAGTCGTCAAGTCGTCAAGTCGTCGAGTCTCACAGTCTTACAGTCTCATAGGTGCATGTGCCACGGGCCTCTATGAGACTGTGAGCCTATGAGTCTATGAGACTCGTTTTGTCTTCGGGTCGTCGTGTCTTCGAGTCGTCGAGTCGTCGAGTCTCACAGTCGCACAGTCTCATAGGTGCACGTGCCACGAGCCTCTATGAGACTGTGAGCCTATGAGCCTATGAGACTCTCGAAGCCCCGAAGACCGAAGGCACGACGACTCGACGACTCGGAGACTTGACGACTCGACGACAAGACCCCAAGGCACGAAGGACTAGGGCAAACGGCCGGCCGACTGCGCTCGGCGCACGAGCGAACAGACCTGGCCGTAGATCTCGCGGGAGCGATGCTTGCGGAGGCCGCTGAAGCGCAGGATGGCTTTGGAGCGGCGGCCGTGGATGGTCACCGTCTCGCGGCCCACCGCCAGGCGGACCAGGAACGAGACCAGGGGCGCGGCGCCGAAGATGAAGAAGGGCAGCGCGACCGCCCACATGCTCGTGTCCAGAGCCACGATGAAGATGGCGATGGCCAGCAGCAGCGCGGCCGCGGCGCCGGTGGCGAGCAGGTACCACAGCCCGCGATCGGAGTGCAGGGTCACCAGTTGCACGTCGTCGTACAACAGCCTGCGATCGTGCAGACTGAAGGCCTGGCTCGACGACACGTCCAGCCCCTCGGCGGTCTGATACACCGCCTCCCTCGAGAAGAGATCGTTGTTGCGGCAGAGGAGCACGCGGTCGTCTTTCATGAGGAGCTGGTCATGTCGACGTCGGCGCCGGCGTGGCCGACGGCGCCTTGATGATCGCATAGATCATGAAGCCGACGAATGCGGCCGCCGTCAGCAGTTCGAGGATGGCCACGATGAGCACGAAGACCATCCCCTTCGCGGACACGCCTTCCGTCCGGCGCTGCGTGATCCCCTTGGCCGCCCACCACACTCCCAGAGCCGCCGGCATTCCGTAGAAACAGGGCAGCAAGCCGAGCAGCGCGGCCACGCGCGCCAGCATCGCGTAATCCATGCGGCGTTTCGCGACGCCTCGCAGCGAGCCGTCGGCGCGCACGCGGTCGAAGCACGAAGGACAATACGACCCGTCTCCCACGTCCATGTCGCACAGTGCGCAGATGAACAGTCCGCAACGCCGGCAGCTCGTCGAGGCGGCGTTGCCCGGATGATTGGCGCAGGCGGTGGCCACGCCGTCCGGCGTTTCCGCGGCCACCTGGACCGGCTCATGCCGCCGGTCGCGTGCTTCGAAGAGCGTGGCCTCGAAGGTGCGGCGGCAATACGGGCAAGTCATCAGGCCGGTATGCAGAACCTCCGGCCCGAGCGGCATTGCACAGTGGGGGCACTGGGGACCACTGTAGATCGCACTGACGGAATCAGTAGGCATCGACCACGCGCGTGTTGGCCACCATGTCGTGCAGGGTGGTTTTCTCGTCCGTGAAGAACACAGGGATGTAGTCGACGATCCACAGACACCCCAGGACCATACGCATGGCCGCGCGGCCCCAGGCCTGTCCCTGCGTGAGCGGGGATCCGTCGGGGCGGACGACGCGCATGTTCAGCGCCATCTTGCCGACGGTCTGCCCGTTCTTCTTCGACAGCATCAGTCCTTCGTAGAGGATGGGAATGCCAAAGAAGGGGATATAGGCCAGGAAAATCAAGGGATTGAACTGCGTGTTGCCGGCGGTGAGCGTCCCCGTTCCAATGGCCACCGCGAAAAAGATCGCGTAGCTGGGAATGGTCTGAATGAGGCCGTCGAGGAATTGTGCGCCGAAGCGACGGAGCACCGTGGCATACGTGAGCCGCGAGCGGTCCACGCCGGACCGGACGTCCAGCAACTGTTCGGTCTTGCACGTGGCACAGTAGGGACGGTCCTGAATGGTGACCAGGCAGTCCTGGCAGAAACCCGCGCCACAACGCGAGCAACGGCGCACACCTTCGGATACCTCGACGTGATTGCGGCAGATCATATGGGCACCTTCTCAGGGGTTTGGACGTTCGTTGTGCCCCCTATCCTACCGTACGCGTTGCCGGAGAGGCCATTGGCAATGCCCAGTGTCTGCAACCGCCATCACATCCGAGGATGGAACAGGACCGCGGTCAGGTCTCGGACGAAGTTCTCTCCGCTGAGCGAATCCTCTTCGATGCCGAGCTTGGCGCGGTAGGCGGTGGAGACGTCCTGCATCAGGTCATAGCGCGCGGCCGGGGACATGCGGTCGGCGCGCAGGCAGAGGGCCAGGAGAAATTCGCGCTCCTCGAGACGGACCTTGTGGCGGATCAGGCGGAGCACGCGCGGCGTACGCAGGCTATTGTGGCGGCGCTCGACGGCGAACTGCCCTTTGTAGGCGAGTGTGCGCGCGTCGCGGATGACCAGCGTGTCGGCCACGATGTCCCCCAGCCGCCGGCGGGTGGGCGTGACCAGCGTGACGATGGCCGCGATGCCGTAGAACGCCGGCGCCTGATCCAGCACACGCACGATGTTCCGGGCCAGGGACTGGTGGAGCGAGACGGGAAGCCCGCGCGCGTCGATGACCCGCAGGCGCAAAGCGCGCTTGCCGGGCGTGCGTCCCTGCTTGCGGGTCTCGAAGAAGACATGCCATCCCCAGTTCAGGATGAAGTTCACGGTGATGGTCAGCGCGGCGGCGACGCCTCCGGGCAGGGTCAGCGTGAACGCCAGGCCGAACGCGGACGTGAGGGCCATGATGATCACGGCATCGATGAGCGAGGCCAGGAAGCGGCTTCCCGCTCCGGCCGGCTCGAAGCGGATGGGCACGTGCTCGGGGGTGGTGATGACGACGCCGCTCATGAGTCGTGCGTCCGCCGCAGAAAGAGGAAGCTGATCAGTCCCGTGAAGAGCAGCGCGGCCACGGAGATCTTCAGGGGATAGGGGATGGTCTTGGCGGAGAACTGAGAGAACGATCCCTCGATGAGGCCGGCCAGGACCAGGGTCATGGCCGCGCCGATCATCATTCGCCAGACCGAGGGGAGCACACGGCGGAGGGAGGCCCCGCGGGTGAGATTGCCCGGCAGGAGCAGGGCCCGGCCCGCCACCAGTCCGGCCGCGCCGCCGAAGATGATGGCCGGCAGCTCGAGCGCGCCGTGGGGACCGACCCAGGCGAAGAAGAACACGGAGACGTGGTCGAGGACGTAGAGCGCGCCCACGGCGCCGAGGATCACGCCGTTGTAGAAGAGGATCAGCAGGCCGAGCAGGATCGTCGTCGCTCCCAGGCTGAACGCCAGGAAAGAGACTTTGATGTTGTGGGTGTAGAGCGAGGCGCCGAACATGGCCGCTTTCTCCACGTCGTCGATGCGTTCCTCTCCCTTCTCGATCTTCTCCACGCGCTCGTGTGGACTCTCACTGAAGAAGTCGGCCGGGATCAGCCGTTCGCCGTTGGCGGGATCGATCATCACCGCGGCCGCGCCGAAGAGGGTTCCGGCCAGAAACGCGCTGGCGGCCAGCAGCACGGCCAGCCGTTCGCGGCGGAAGGCCGACGGGATCTCGCGGGTGATCAGTTTCACGAAGCTGGCCCAGACCGGCGTCTCGTGGGCGGCGCGATAGATGAATCGATAGGCGCGGCCGGTGAGCTGGTTGAGGTGCCCCAGGATCTCCGGGTTGGCCGTGTAGGAGCGAGCCCGATTGAGGTCCGAGCAAGTGCGCCGGTACAACACCACCAGCTCCTGCGTCTCCGCGCGCGACAACTCCACCTCGTCCGCGCGCTTGAGCAACGCGTCGAGCTCGGACCACACCTGCTCGCGCTCAGCTAGAAACCGTTCGATGTTCATTTGTCTGTCGTCTTCTTCGAGTCGTCGGGTCGCCGAGTCGTCGTGTCTTCTCGCCGGCGTGTGCCACGAGCGTCTATGAGACTGTGAGCCTATGAGCCTATGAGACTCGTTCGAGTCGTCGAGTCGTCGAGTCGTCAAGTCGTCAAGTCGTCGAGTCGTCAAGTCGTCGAGTCGTCGAGTCGCAGAGTCGCAGAGTCTCACAGTCTCATAGGTGCGTGTGCCACGAGCCTCTATGAGACTGTGAGCCTATGAACCTATGAGACTCCCGAAGACCCGAAGCCGACGACTCGACGACCCGACGACTTGACGACTCGACGACCCGAAGAAGACGACCCGAAGAAGACGACACGAACGAACCGAAGAAGACGAGCCCACTCACAGC
>JBDTOZ010000128.1:0-2942 GCA_039932995.1 Acidobacteriota bacterium
TTCGATTCGAAGATCTTCACGTTCGGCTCCTCGGACATGGCCAGCAAGTCGTTGACTACATCGCCGGTGACCAGGCCTCGGCCGCCCCAATGATAGGGGAGGCCGACCTGATGCACGCGCTGTCCATCGACGTCGAGCGAGGGCATGCGCGTCGTCACCAGCGCACGGGCACGGATCGACGAGCGCGCGGTCGTGATCGTGACCATCTCGCCATTGGCCACTCCGGCGATCGCCGCCAGCTCGGGCGAAATCTCCGCGAAGAGCTCGGGCTGCAGCTCCGCCAGGTGCGAGAGCGTCCGCGACATGCCGCCCGCGGTGTGATGCTCGGTCAGCCGATACGTGGTCAACACGTACGGGAATCGCGCATCGGGCGACGACGCATACGGGTTGTCGGGCCGCTCCAGCTTCAGCGCCTCCGGATTCGACTGCTGGTCGTACAGCGGATTGCGGATGTTGGACTCCAGCGGCTCGTAGTGTGCCGGCAACGGGCCGTCTTTCAGTCCCGAGGGAACCCAGAGCCAGCCCAGTCCGTCGGGATGCATGATGAACGGCGCATCGCCCGGGATGGCTTCGTCGCCGCCGTGCGTATCGCCGGGACAATAGTCAGGCGGCTTGTTCTTCGTGAAGTCGGCCACATCGTGTCCCACCCACTCACGCTTCCGCTCGTCCCACCACACCAGCGCTTTTCGTTCACTCCATGGCTTCCCATCGGGACGCGCGGAGGCACGGTTGTAGAGAATGCGCCGGTCCAGCGGCCAAGCGTATCCCCACCCGTGCGCATAACGCCCGTGCGGCTCGCGCCCGTTGGCCTTGTTCGTTCCATCGAACACGCCCGAGTAGATCCAGCAACCGCAACTCGTCGAGCCATCGGCCTTGAGCTCGCCGAAATGCTTCAAGGGCGAACGGGAAGGCGGAAGGTTCAAGGATGAAGGATCAGGCGCCCCGTCCGCGATGTTGCTCCGCTCGCCATCGTTCCGCCACCCATGAATCTCGCGCAGCACCTCCGCGGCGTCTTCATCCGCGTAGTCCCATGTGAGCGCGCGGAGCGCCGCGTCCCGCGGAGCGGCGGTGGCCTTCGCCTGGAGCTTGCGTCCGAGCGACACGAGGAACTGGAGCTCGCTGCGCGCGTCGCCGGGCGGATCGACGGCCTTCTCCCGCCACTGCAGGAGGCGTTGTGTGTTGGTGAACGTCCCCTCCTTCTCGACGTGCGAGGCCGCAGGGAAGAAGAACACCTCCGTGTCGATGCTGTCGGGCGACTCCTCCCAGAACGCGGCCGTTTCGGTCTCCACGAGCTCGCGCACGACCAGCCATTGCAACTTGCCGAGAGCGGCGCGCTCCAGCTTTCCGTTGGGGGAGCCGACCGCGGGATTCTGGCCCATGACCAGCAGTCCCTCGAGATTGCCGTCGGCCATCTGCAGCCAGTACCCAAAGTACGAGTGGTCGCCCGTGAGCCGCGGCATCCAGCCATAGCCGAAGTCGTTCGCGGGCGTGGCCGCCTCGCCGTAATACGACTTGAGCAGGCTGACGATGTAGTTGTCGACGTTGTGCCACCACCCCTTGTCGGCGCGATGCTTCTTCAGATACGTCGCCAGGTCCGGCTCCTCGGACGTCGGCATCGGCAGATAGCCGGGCAGGATGTCGTACAGCGTGGGGATGTCCGTCGAGCCCTGGATGGACGCGTGCCCGCGCAGGGCCATGATCCCACCGCCGGGGCGTCCGATGTTGCCCAGGAGAAGTTGCAGGATGGCCGCGGCGCGGATGGTCTGGACTCCGCTGGAGTGCTGCGTCCACCCCACCGCGTAGCAGATCGCTCCCGTCTTCTCCGGCCCCGAGGCACTGCTGAAGACGTCGGCGATGGTGAGGAACTTCTCCCGTGGAACCCCACACGCGCGCTCGACCATCTCCGGCGTGTAGCGCGCGAAGTGCCGGCGCATGATCTGGAAGACGCAACGCGGATGCTGCAGCGTCTTGTCGCGCGGAGGATCGGACGGCGTCCGCGGGGCACCCTGCCCCTCGCCTCGGTGGCCGGTGTCTTCGGACCCTTCCGGGGCACCGGGATAGAGCCACGTCTCCGCGGGTGAAAAGACTCCCCCGAGATCCTCGGTATCGACGAAGTCGTCACGCACGATCACCGAGGCGTTCGTGTACGGGATCACGTAGTCGCGGAACCAGCGGTCGTTCTCGAGCACGTAACGAATCAGGCCGCCCAGGAAGACCAGATCACTGCCGGCCCGCAACGGCACCCAGTAGTCGGACATCGCGGACGTGCGCGTGAAGCGAGGGTCGACGTGGATGATCTTTGCACCGTTCTTCTCCCGCGCTTCGATGACCCATTGGAAGCCCACGGGGTGGTTCTCTGCCATCGAGGAGCCCATGATCAGAATGGCATCCGCGTTGGCGAGGTCCTGCTGGGCGGTCGTCGCGCCGCCGCGCCCGAGGGTGGTGCCCAGACCGGGCACCGTGGAGCTGTGTCAAATTCGGGCCTGATTGCTCAGGCAGACCATTCCCAGTCCCGCGGTGAAGAGCTTCTTGATCAGATAGTTCTCTTCGATGTCCAGCGTCGCGCCGCCCAGATGAGCCACGCCGGTCGTGTGCATGTGGTCTTCGTTGAACGTGCGGTTGCGCGACTCCCACATGCGATCGGCCACCATGTCCACCGCGGACGCGAGGTCGAGCTCGATCCACTTTCGCGAGCGCGGCGCGCGGTACTTCACCTTGGTGGCCCGGCCCCCGTGCGTGACCAGCTCGTAGCTGGCGGAGCCTTTCGGACAGAGATGTCCGCGCGAGATCGGAGAGGCGGGATCGCCTTCGATGCTGATCACGCGGCCGTCGCGATGGGACACGAGCTGTCCACATCCCACGGCGCAATACGGACAGACCGAGCGTGTCACCTGCGCATCGGCGTTCTTCATCCGCAGAGCCCGCGTGCCGTCGCTGACGGC
>JBDTOZ010000129.1:0-1754 GCA_039932995.1 Acidobacteriota bacterium
TTGAGGATTGAGGATTGAGGATTGAGGATTGAGGATTGAGGATTGAGGATTGAGGGTTGAGGACGGCCGGATTGAGGATTGAGGATTGAAGATTGAGGGTTGAGGATTGAGGCCGTTCTCAATCGAGAGAGCCCAGGAGAGAACAGATGTACGACCTCATCGTGATCGGCTCCGGCCCTGCCGGAGAAAAGGGGGCGGCCCAGGCCGCGTACTTTGGGAAGCGGGTGGTGCTCGTCGAGCGCGAGGCGGTGCTGGGCGGTGCGTCCATCAACACGGGCACCATCCCTTCGAAGACGTTGCGCGAGTCCGCGCTGCATCTGTCCGGGCTGCTGCAGCGCGGCTTTCGTGACGTCGTCCACGACTCCACGCGCGACACCATCACCGTCGACTCATTCCTGCACCGCGAGAAGGTGGTGGTGGGGGAGGAGCGGCGGCGGGTGGTCAGTAATCTGCGCCGTCACGAGATCGAGTGCGTGCGCGGCACAGCCGCGCTCCGCTCGGCGCACCAGGTTCACGTGAGTGGCCCCGAGGGGGAGCGCGTCCTGGAAGGGGAGTTCATCCTCATCGCGACGGGCTCGTCGCCGGCGCGCCCGGAAGGCATCCCCTTCGACGACGTGAGCGTGTGCGACAGCGACACCATCCTACGCATCGACGTGATCCCGAAGACCATGGCCGTCGTCGGTGCAGGCGTGATCGGCTGCGAGTACGCCTCGGTGTTCGCGGCTCTCGGCGTGCAGGTCCATCTCATCGACGGGCGCACCACTCTTCTCCCGCACATCGACCGCGAGCTGCTGCGCATCCTCATCGGCGAGATGCAGAACCGCCTCGGCGTGACCTTGCACCTCGGCGTCGAGGTCCTTGCGATCTCACGCGACAGCGACTCCGTCACCCTCACCCTCGGCGACGGCCGTAGTGTGGACGTGGAGAAAGTCCTCTACGCCGCGGGACGGATGAGCAACACCCCGTCGCTGGGGCTCGAGGCCGCGGGCGTCCTCACCGGCAAGCGCGGCCTCATCCCGGTCAATGAGCATTACCAGACCAACATCCCCAACATCTATGCCGCGGGCGACGTGATCGGCTTCCCGGCTCTGGCCTCCACGTCGATGGAGCAGGCCCGCGTGGCCGTCGTGCACGCCTTCGACCTCAAGTACAAGACCGACGTCGCCTGCACGCTGCCTTACGCGATCTACACGATTCCGGAGCTGTCGACCATCGGTCTGACCGAGGACGACTGCGCGCAGAAGGGGCAGGCCTGCGAGGTGGGACGGGCCTTCTATCGTGGCAACGCGCGCGGACAGATCATCGGCGACGTCACAGGCATGATCAAACTGGTCTTCGACCCCGCCACCCTGCGCCTGCTGGGCGTGCACATCGTCGGCGAGGACGCCGCGGAGATCCTGCACATCGGCATGATGGTCATGCAGTTCGAAGGCACGATCAACGCCTTCATCGACGGCGTCTTCAACTTTCCCACGCTGAGTGAAGGCTACAAGTACGCCGCCTACGACGGACTGGGAAACCTGGCCCGCGAGCGGCGCTCGCGCAGCGGTGGCCCGGAGGACGCCTTGCCGACGGAGTGAGGCTGCGTTGCGCATGCATCCCGTGCGACGGCGCCGGGCAGAATGCCCGCGCCCCATGGTTCATTGCGCCAAGGCACTCCGGTGAGGGGCCGCGGGCATCCTGCCCGCGGTGGACTCGTGTCTGTGGAGCGGTGGACTTGAGTCCACCGGGCACTCGCGAGGAGTGAGCCGTGA
>JBDTOZ010000130.1:0-4604 GCA_039932995.1 Acidobacteriota bacterium
CGGCTCACTCCTCGCGAGTGCCCAGTGGACTAAAGTCCACCGCTCCACAGAACAAAGTCCACCGCGGGCAGGATGCCCGCGGCCCCTTACCGGAGCGTCTTGGTGCGTCCGAGCGGACTCAGAGCGATTGCAACAGTGCCTCGGCGTTGCGGCGCTCTTCGGCGTATTTCTTCTCGGGCGCGCGGGCGAGGTAGTCCTTCAGCGCTTGGCGGGCCACGTCGCGGCGGCCGATTTTTGCGGCGATGAGGCCGAGGTTGTAGAGGGCGTCGAATTGCGAGGGGTCGGCGGCCACGGTTCTCGACCAGAGCGCGATGGCGGCGTCGGAGTTGCCCTGGCTTTCCTCCACCACTCCCATCGCGTTCAAGGCCAGGGGGAGCCGAGGATCGAGAGCCAGCGCGCGCGATAGCGAAGCGCGGGCGCGGTCCACGCGGCCTGCGCGCAGGGCCACGATGCCGAGGTTCTGATGGGCGCGGGCGTTGTCGGGATCGGCGGCCAGGATGCGCTCGAACGTGCCCACCGCTCCGGCCACCTCTCCCGAGTCCGCGAGGGCGATGCCGTAGGCGTTGAGGACGTCGGGATCCGCATCCTTGACGAAGGGCTGCAACAGGCCCAGAGCCTCGCGAGCCCGGCCGGTCTCGCTAAGGAGAAGGCCGAGGCGGATGCGCACGGCATCGTTGGCGCGGCCGCTCTCCACGCGCCGCTCCAGCACGCGGATGGCTTCCTCCGGCTTCGCGCTCTCGCCGAGGAAGAAGGCCAGCATCTCCTGCGCGATGGGCATCTCCGGACGGGCGGCCACGATCTTGCGCACTTCCTCGAGTGCGCGCGCCAGGTTCCCGGCCTGATAGGCGGCGATGGCCTCGTGCAACTGATTGTCGATGCCGACGAGATTCTTCGGATCATCGGCGGCGGTGTAGACGGTCTTGGCCGCGGCAGTGCCGCTGATGTAGCCGAGACTGAGCAGGCCGGCCTGCTCTTCCCCGCCGACGGACTTGCGCGCGTTCGCCGCCGCCGGCGCATCCGACTTCAGCAATGCCCGCAACCCCGCCACTCCGCGACGGTCGTCGCGCACACGATTGGTTTTCTCGTGCGGATCGCGCGGCAGATCGTAGAGCTCGGGCAGCGGCAGCTCGATGAGCTTCTTCCCGTCCTGAATCGCGCCAACCAGCGGTGCCCAGCCGCGATTCAATGACGCCGACAGCGACTCGAAGTACGTGTAGCCGCGCTCTCCCGGAGCAAAGAGCGACAGCCCCTTCGACTCCGCGAGCGGCGGCAGGCCGGTGCGCTCCAGGATGGTGGGCACGATGTCGATGTGACGCATGTAACGATCGTCGCGCCCCGCGGCGCGTTCCGGGTCGACGACGATGAGAGGCACGGCCAGCGTGGCCTCGTAGGCGAAGAGACCGTGGGTCTGCTCGCCGTGCTCGCCGAGAGACTCGCCGTGATCGCCGGTGACGATGACCAGTGCGCCGGGCGACTCCGCGAGGAGCGGACCGAGGGTCTCGGCCAGCATGGCGTCGGCAGTCTCGACCTCGCCGAGGTAGGGGTCGCCGTTGCGGTGTCCGGGCGCCGGGAGATAAGGCGCGTGCGGCTCGTAGAGGTGCACCCAGAGGAAGCGCTTTCTCCCGGCGACACCGCGCCACCACTGCGCGGCCAGCGCCAGCGTCTCCGAGCCGGGACGCTCCTGGACTGCGAAATCGAGCGCGCCTGCGCCGGCGCGATAGTGGTCGTCGTAGACGTCGAAGCCGCGGTCCAGACCGAAGCGCGAGTCGAGCGGAAACGCGCTGACGAAGGCTCCGGTGGCGAAGCCACCATCGCGCAACAGATTGGCAATGGTGGGATGGCTGGCCTCGAGCGTGAAGCCGGCGTTGTCGCGGACGCCGTGCTGCCACGGGTAGAGACCGGTGAGGATGTTCGTGTGCGACGGCAGCGTGACCACGTTGTGCGCGTGAGCCCGCGTAAACAGGGTGCCCCGCGCCGCCAGCGAGCGGAGGAAAGGCGTATGCGGGCCCACGGCGTCTGCGCGCAGGGTGTCGATGGTGACCAGGATGACGTCGGTCACGGGACGCGGCTTCCCGCGACGGACAAACCACCATCCCGCACCGGCCGCGACGACGAGGATCGCGACCACGGCCGCAATCAACGTTCGCCGGCTCACGGGCAGAGGTTACCATCCGCGACCATGCGTCAACGAGTGCTCGGTACCCTGCTCCTGCTCACCTCCCTCGCGGCCTGCCGGACCACGACGCTTCCCTCGTCCGGGGCCGTGCCGGTGGACGCGATGAAGACGCTCCTGCAGCGCGCGGACGTGGCCCGGGCCGTGGAGGCGGTGGACCGCGACCGCGAGACCATCATCACGCAGTGGCGCACCATCACCGAGATCCCCGCCCCCTCCGGCCAGGAGCAAAAGCGCGCCGCGGCGCTGGAGGAACTGCTCCGCACGGATGGTCTGGACGACGTTCATCGCGACTCAGTCGGCAACGTGATGGGAACGCGGCGCGGCACCGGTGGAGGCCATCGCGTGGTCATCGACGCGCACATGGACACGGTCTTCCCGATCGACACGAACGTGACCACGCGCATCGAGAAGGGACGCATTCATGCGCCCGGGGTGGGCGACGACACGCGCAACATCATCGGCATGCTGGCCGTCCTTCGCGCGCTCAATGCGGCCGGTGTGCAGACGAAAGGCGATCTCACGTTTCTCTTCACGGTCGAAGAGGAGTCCTCGTTTCGGGGGGCCGACCAGTTCCTGAAGGATCACGCGCAATCGATCGACCGTTACATCGCTCTCGATGGCGGCTTCACCGGCTTCACCTACGGCGGCACCGGCATCTACTGGCACCGCTACCACATCCTCGGGCCGGGAGGTCACACCCGCTCCAGCTCGCCGCCGCACTCGGCCTCGCTTCCCCTGGCCCGAGCCATCGAGCGCATCTACGCGTTGAAGCTGCCCAGGAGCTCCTGGATGAACATCGGCATGTTGGGCGGCGCCGGCGTCTTCAACGCCAAAGCCTCCGACGCCTGGATGAGCGTCGACCTGCGCTCCACCGTTCCCGAGGATCTGCATGCGCTCGACGCGAAGATCCAGAGCATCGTGGCCGAGGAGGCGGAACGTGCGCGCATGCTCATGAAGCGCGACGTCGTCTCGACCGAGGAGCCGGCCATGCTCCCCGGTCACCGCGACTCGGAGATGGTACACACCACCGAAGCGGTCTACCGCGCCTTCGGACTGACGCCGAGCATCACCAACACCGCCTCCAACCACACCAGCGCGGCCATTCGCGCGGGCATCCCCGCGGTGGGCATGGGCGTCGGAGACTGCGAAGGCTCGCATGGTCTGGACGAGAGCTGCGCCATCGATACGATCTTCCCCGGGATCCAGAGGACGCTATTGTTGGTGGTGGCATTGACGGACTGAGTGGCCGACCGCGAGAGCGTCACACCGTCCGCGCTCGCGTCCTTCAGCTCCGCGCGAACACCGTGAAATCCGTTCCCGGTGGCGTCGCGCCGGCCTGGCGCAGCATCGTCACGAGTTGCCCGCGGTGATACGTCGAATGATTCGCGCAGTGCACGAGCAGATCGCCGAGGTTCATCGTGAAGGGATCGCCCGTCACGCTCCGGTACGAGAGCGTCCCCGCCAGCGCGTCGTCCGTGAGTCCATCCAGATAGGCTCGCCGCTCCACCGCCACGGACTGCAGGCGCTCGCGCACTTCGGAGAGCGACGTTCCCTCGGGAGGCGCCAGCGGACTCTCCCCCAGCCAGCGCCGCAGCCACACCCACTCCGCGAAGGCGATGTGCGTCAGCGTCTCCTGGATCGAGGGAAAGCTCGAAGGAATCGTCCGCGTGCGCTGCTCGTCCGACAACTCCTCGATCGCGGCCAGCATCCGCGCATTTGCCCAATCGTTGTAACCGTAAAGACGCTTGACGTCGGCGGTCTGCATGCGAGGAGAATAACGCGCGCGGACGCCACGCGGGAGGACTGATGGAGATTCTGAAGATTGCCGCCTTCTCCGACGGAAACGAGGGAGGCAACCCCGCGGGCGTGATGATCGCGGAGGACTTCCCGCCGGTGCCGGTCATGCAGAGCATCGCCGCCGAGGTGGGCTTCTCGGAGACCGCGTTCGCCGTGCCGTCCGGTGCGGGCTTTCGGGTCCGCTACTTCTCGCCGGAATCAGAAGTTCCCTTCTGCGGACACGCCACCATCGCCCTGGGAGCCGCCCTCACCCTGCGCGATGGCGACGGAGTCTTTCCCCTGACCTTGAACGATGCGGAGATCACGGTGGAGGGGCGGCGGACCGGCGAGACCATCTCGGCCGCGCTGCAGTCGCCTCCCACGCGGAGCGCGCCCGCGCCCGCGTCCCTCGTCACCGCGGCGCTCCAGCTCTTCGGCTACACGCCGGAAGACCTCGACCCGCGCATTCCGCCCGCGCGAGCGCACGCGGGCATGGACCATCTGATCCTGATCCTGCGCACGCGCGCAGCCCTGGCGGCCATGCACTACGAGCTGGCCGCCGGACGGACGCTCATGCGCCGCGAGGGCCTGATCACGGTCCTCCTCGGCTACGCCGAGACCCCGCGCCTCTTCCACACCCGCAACCCCTTTG
>JBDTOZ010000131.1:0-16890 GCA_039932995.1 Acidobacteriota bacterium
TCTGTGGAGCGGTGGACTTTAGTCCACCGGGCACTCGCGAGGAGTGAGTCGTGAGTCGTGTGAGTTTCTCGCCACGCTCATGTCGAGAGCCGCGACGGGCAGAGGGGCCGATCCTCGCGAGAGCGACGGTGGACTCAAGTCCACCGCTCCACTGGAGTTTGGCCATTGGACGCTGGAAGTGCGCGCGCGTGCCTCACTGACCGCGGGTGTCGGTCGTGGTGGGAGGAGGATCCTCCCCTTCCTTCGGTTCCTTCTCCGTTTGCGGAGCCGGAATCGGAGTGGCCTCCCCGGTCGTCGTCGGAGCTGTCGATTCCAGGTCCGGATCCGGCTCGGGCTTCGGCTCTGTCTGTGTGGGGGGCTGCACTGGCCGTTCGTCGCGCTCGGTATCCATGCGCTGGGTCTGCTGAGGCTCAGTGCGCTGTGCCGGTGGCTCAGCTCGCGGCGCGGGAGGCGTATACGCCGGCGGTGTGTAGGGCGCAGGCGTTGTCCCGGCAAAAGTTCCGGTGGTGCCTTGAGGAGGCATCGCCGCATTCGGGTCGAGGCCAAAGGCGGTGGTGGTGTCGGCGTTGGTGCCGGTGACAGGCGGCAACGTCTCACCCGGTCCCAGGATCGTCGCCGTCACACCGCTCGCCGATCCCTCCTGAACGACCTCGTACTCCTTCTGGCCGGCACGAGTCACGTTGTCGCGTCCGCAGGCGGCCGCGAGGGCCAGCACCACTACCGGAAGAATCAGCTTGCTGTTCATCGTCGCCACCACCCTCGGTCTCGCAATCCGCTTGCCATCGCCTGGGGCAGCGGGAAGTGTGGCGCGGGGTAGGGAAAATTCCAGTGCACACCCTCCAATAGGAGATGACACCGCAGATGATCGAGACGGGCCCGCAGTGGCTCCGCAAAGTCGTTGGACTGGTGATCGTGCTCGGCCTGCTGGTGACCATCTGGGTTCATCGCGCCTTCCAGGAGGATTCGACCACGACGGCGCGGACGGCCATCTCGACGTCGACTCCGCCTGCCCGTCCGGAAGACGTTCGGCTGGACGCCTGGATCGACGACAGCAGAATTCAGGAAGGGGCGGTCATTACCTTCTGGATCGCCATTCAGAACACGACTCCCCATCCAATCAAGAACGTCTCTGTGCTCGCTTTCCGCAGCCCCGATTTCTCGGTCGAACCGGCGGAGAAAAGCCGGTGCTGGGTGCCGGCAAGCACAGTAGGCGGACCGGATGGGCCGGACGTGCCCGTGTGTACGGTCAGCGGCAAGCCGTCACGGATGCCTTTGGCTCTCGAGCCCGGAGGGGTCGCCACGGTGGAAGGCCATCTCCAGGCCTTGCAGGAACCGGGGCAAAACTCCATTGCCGCGGTGGTGGGCTGGACCGATCTCTCCGGCATGCAGCGACGGGTGCCGGTCAGCATGGGTCCGGTGACCATCGAACATGGGACCCGAAAGAGGATGGCGACGGTTTCCAAGGCCGCCCAGAACTTTCTCAAAGACCTCGGGCTGCCCCTGGTCTTTCTCTGGTTGGCCTATTGGGTCAAGCAGCTCGAGGAAGCGCGGCAGGAGAAGAAGAAGCGCGAGGAGGACGAACAGGAAGCACGAAGGAAGCGGGCTGAGGAATCGACTGCACGCATCGGGCTGACGTGGACGCAGATGTTGCCCAAGGTTCATGAGAATGCTGAGAAGTACTACATGCCATTGATGGGATACGCCCGGAACACCGCGGAGTACTACGCCCAGGGGAACGAAGGCGAGAGTGTCATCTTCAACTACCTCCGTTTTCTGGCGCGGGTGAAAGAGATGTCGGACGCGATCGGTGGCTTCTATCTCAAGACGCGTGCGGGCGAGAACATCGTCTCAGCGATTTGGGACCTGCTCCGCGATCGCGCCGACGACCGGTTCACGCGGCCGATTCGTCAGGAATTGCAGGAAGCGATGAAGAAGGTGCGGACTCTGGATGTCTTCGGGAAGGACCGAGGCCAGATCTCGGCCCAGAGCCAGCAGTTTCTCAAGGATTTCACCGCGGCATTCCGCGTGGACGTGACATTGTTGACGTTGTTCTCGTTGATCCTGACGTACGAGACCAATCAGAGCTACGAGTTCTGGTACGGGCAATCCGAGACCTTTCCGACAGCCGAAGTCGAGGTCGCGTTGGCCCAGCTGCGCGAGCTCACCGCGGAATCCGGACGGAAATACAAGGATCTCCTGCAGTCGTTATCGGAGTATGTCGAGACAGCTCGTCTCGTGCAGACGAATCCCGCCGGCGCTTGACGGTGAACGTAGGAGCCCTTACATTGGAACCCACCATGGCCCGACCGATCGGCAACTAACCACCTGCACGGCAGAGGTCTCCGGGGGAGGCGGCCGTGGCGGCGACTGAACTCTTCTGATCTTCCGCGACAAGGCGTCTGCTTCCGCAGTCGCCTTTGCTTTCTCAGCGGTCCTCTTCCGCGGTCCCCAAGGAATCTCCCCTCTTTTCACCCGGTTGTCAGAAACAGTACCGACATGGTACGGTTTCGTTGCCTCACGAAAGACGACCGCATGCTGAAGATCTCCAGACTCACCGACTACGGCCTCCTGGCCGGCGTGTACCTGGCCCGCCACGCGGGGCGGGTGGTCGCCGCGCGGGAGATTGCCGAGTTCTACCACCTCCCCGTTCCGGCCGTGACCAAGGTGCTCAAGACCCTCCAGCAGGGCGGACTGGTCAGCTCCCACCGGGGGGTTGCAGGCGGCTACATCTTCGACGGCGACAGCGAGACCGTGACCCTTGGGCAGTTGATCGAGATGCTCGAAGGACCGTGGGATCTCACCGAATGCGAGACCTATGATCACGAGGGCAACGCCACCTGCGGGATCCGCGTGGCCTGTCCCTCCCGCCGTTTCATGTTCGGAATCAACCGCGCAATCAAAGGGGCCTTCGAGCAAGTCACGTTGGGCGATCTCGTCCGCGGTGGCGTGCCGGTCCCCGTCATCGACAAGCAGCAATTCGCCCCCCGAGTGGCAGCTTCATGAGCCGGCACGGCCGGTCGGCAAGGCCTCAGGCACGTTGCCGTCTCTTCGATGTCACGAGAAGCAGTGCGCCAGGAATCGAGACGCTATGAGCAATCTGGAAATTCAGGAAATCGCGCGGCAGGATTACAAATACGGGTTCGTCACCGACATCGAATCCGATACCGCTCCTCCGGGCCTCAGCGAAGACATCATCCGCTTCATCTCCGCCAAGAAGGAGGAGCCGGAGTGGATGCTGGAGTGGCGCCTCAAGTCGTTCCGCCACTGGCTGACGATGAAGGAGCCGACCTGGGCGAACGTTCACTATCCGCCCATCGACTATCAGGCCACGAGCTACTACTCGGCCCCCAAACAGAAGAAGAAGCTCAACTCCCTCGACGAAGTCGATCCGGAGCTGCGGGAGACCTTCAGCAAGCTGGGCATCTCGCTCGACGAGCAGAAGCGCCTCAGCGGCGTGGCCGTGGACGCGGTCTTCGACAGCGTCTCCGTGGCCACGACGTTCCGCGGCGAGCTGGCCAAGCTGGGCATCATCTTCTGTTCGTTCTCCGAGGCCGTGAAGGAGCATCCGGACCTGGTGCGCAAGTACCTGGGCACGGTCGTGCCGTACACCGACAACTTCTTCGCCTCGCTCAACAGCGCGGTCTTCACGGACGGCTCGTTCTGCTACATCCCCAAGGGCGTGCGCTGTCCGATGGAGCTCTCCACCTACTTCCGGATCAACCAGGCCAACACGGGACAGTTCGAGCGGACGCTGATCATCGCCGACGAAGGGGCGAAGGTCAGCTACCTGGAAGGCTGCACGGCGCCGATGCGTGACGAGAATCAGCTCCACGCGGCGGTGGTGGAACTGGTGGCTCTCGATGACGCGACCATCAAGTACTCCACGGTGCAGAACTGGTATCCGGGCGACAAGAACGGCAAGGGCGGCATCTACAACTTCGTCACCAAGCGCGGCAAGGCCATGCACCGCGCCAAGATCTCCTGGACGCAGGTGGAGACCGGCTCGGCCATCACCTGGAAGTATCCGAGCTGCATCCTCCAGGGCGACGACTCGGTGGGCGAGTTCTACTCGGTGGCCCTGACCAACAACTATCAGCAGGCCGACACCGGCACCAAGATGATCCACATCGGCAAGAACACCCGCTCGACGATCGTGTCGAAGGGGATCTCCGCCGGCCGCGGGCAGCAGACCTATCGCGGTGAGGTGAAGATCATGAAGAATGCCGCAAACGCCCGCAATTACTCGCAGTGCGACTCGCTGCTCCTCGGCGACAAATGCGGCGCACACACGTTTCCCTACATCGAAGTCCGCAACTCCACGGCCACCATGGAGCACGAAGCCTCGACCTCCCGCATCGGCGAAGACCAGTTGTTCTACTGCCAGCAGCGCGGGATCAGTGCCGAGGACGCCGTGTCCATGATCGTCAACGGCTTCTGCCGCGAGGTTTTCCGCGAGCTGCCCATGGAGTTCGCCGTGGAAGCCCAGAAATTGTTGGGGGTTTCTCTCGAGGGGTCCGTGGGGTGAGTCTTTGGTTGCTGGTTGCTGGTTGCTGGTTGCTGGTTGTCTGGGGTTTCCGGGCAAGCGCCACAGCGACATGCAATCTGCACCAGCAGCAGCACGGGTATGGATACTGAACGAATTTGCGATGACTCGGCGACTCGGCGACCCGAAGACTCGAAGACTCGAAGACTCGAAGACTCGAAGATTTTGCCTTAGAGCCAAGCACCGCAGACAACCAGCAACCAGCAACCAGGAACATCAATGTTAGAAATCAAAAACCTCCACGCCGGAATCGACGGCAAAAACATCCTCAACGGCCTGGACCTGAGCATCAAGCCGGGCGAAGTGCACGCGATCATGGGACCGAATGGGTCCGGAAAATCGACGCTGGCCAATGTGCTGGCGGGTCGGCCCCGTTACGAAGTGACCCAGGGCCAGGTGTTGTTCGAAGGGAAGAATCTCCTGGAGCTGCCGGCTGAAGAGCGCGCCCGGGAAGGCGTGTTTCTGGCCATGCAGTATCCGGTCGAGATCCCTGGTGTGAACAACATCTATTTTCTGAAGGCGGCCATCAACGCCGTGCGCAAGCACCGTGGTGAGGAAGAGCTGGACGCGATGGAGTTCCTGCAGATGGCCCGCGAGAAGATGAAGGTCGTCGAGCTCGACGAGGCGTTCATGAACCGCGGCGTCAACGAAGGCTTCTCGGGCGGCGAGAAGAAGCGCAACGAGATTTTCCAGATGGCCGTGCTTGATCCGAAGCTGGCCATCCTCGATGAGACCGACTCGGGCCTGGACATCGATGCCTTGCGCGTCGTGGCCGAGGGAGTGAACACCTTGCGCACCGAGAAGCACTCCGTGCTCGTGATCACTCACTACCAGCGCCTGCTGCGGTACCTGGTTCCGGACTTCGTCCACGTTCTCGCGAACGGCCGCATCGTGAAATCGGGCGGCAAGGAGCTGGCCGAGGAGCTCGAACAGAAGGGCTATGAGTGGATCGAGGCGGAGGAGGTCGCGTGACGAGCGCGATCGCCAGCATTCGCGAGGAAGCGGCCGAGACGTTCGCCAAGCTCGGCTGGCCGACGACGCGCGTCGAGGAATGGCGCTACACCAACATGGCGCCGCTGCAGAAGATCACCTGGCGCGTCGATGACGCTCCCGCCTACGTCGACTCGCCATCATCGTTGGCCGGCAAGGCGGCGCTGGAGCTGGTCTTCGTGAATGGGCAACTCGTGCAGCGCACCGGCGACACCCGTTTCGCCGAGCCCGGCCAGAGCCGCATCGCGGATTGGGAGCGCAACCGCATGGTGGCGCTGAACTACGCGAACGAGCAGGATGGTGGCCACATCGCCATTCCGGCCAACACCATCCTGGAAGGCTTCATCCACCTCCTCTTCATCGGGCGGGGCGACGGCGTCTGGTCGCATCCGCGCAACGTGATCTCCGTCGGCAGCAACGCGCAGGTCACTCTCGTCGAAACCTACGTCAGTACGGGCAACACGTTCACGAACGCGGTCACCGAGATCGAGGCTGCCGACGGCGCGGTCGTCGATCACACAAAGGTCCAGTGCGAGTCGCGCGAGGCCTTCCACATGGGAAACATCTACATCCGGCAGGAACGTGGAGCGAACGTGACCTCGCGCAGCATCGCCATCGGCGGCGCGATCGCCAGGACGGAGACGCACGTGGCCCTGAGCGGTGAGGGCGCCAGCGTGTCTCTCGACGGACTCTTCGTCGGGACCGGGACGCAGCACCTGGACAGCCTGACCTCGGTCGATCACATCAAGCCCCACTGTGATTCGACGCAGCTCTACAAAGGCATTCTCGACCAGCAGTCCCGAGGCATCTTCGACGGCAGGATCATCGTCCGTCCCGACGCACAGAAGACCCAGTCCCGCCAGGAGAATCGCAACCTGTTGCTCAGCGAGACGGCCATCGTCGACTCCAAGCCGAATCTCGAGATTCACAACGACGACGTGAAGTGCAGCCACGGTTCCACCATCGGTCAGATCGATCAGGAGGCGCTGTTCTATCTCCGCTCCCGCGGCATCGCGGAAGACGACGCGCGCAACCTCCTGGTCCTGGCGTTCGCGGGAGAGATCGTCGACCGCATCAGGGTCGAGCCGGTCCGCGAGCTGGTGAATCGCGCGCTCTTCCAGTCGCTGCCGGAGCGGATGCCGGAGAGAAGAGGAGACGCCCGATGAGGAACGATGAAGGCGGAATGATGAAGGTGGAAAGCGTGGAGGCAGGTGCATCCTGCGTCCTGCATCCTTCAGCCTTGCACGAGGTCCCGTCCTACGACGTGAGCCGCGTCCGCAACGACTTCCCCATCCTCTCCCGCGACGTCCGCGGACATCGCCTGGTCTACCTCGACAACGCGGCCACCACGCAGAAGCCGCGGGCGGTGATCGATCGTCTGGTGCGCTATTACTCGGAGGAGAACTCGAACGTCCATCGCGGCGTGCACTACCTCTCCGAGCTGGCCACCCTCGAGTACGAGAACGCGCGCGGCACCGTACAGCGCTTCATCAATGCCCGCGACATCAAGGAAGTGATCTTCACGCGGGGCACGACCGAGTCCATCAACCTCGTGGCCCAGGCCTGGGGTCGGGCCAACATCGGCGAAGGCGACGAGATCCTGATCACCGCCATCGAGCACCACTCGAACATCGTCCCCTGGCAGATGCTCTGCGCCGAGAAGGGCGCCACGCTCCGCATCGCGCCGGTCAACGACCGCGGCGAGCTGGTGGTGGGAGAGCTCGAGGCCATGCTCAATCCGCGGGTGAAGCTCGTGGCCTTGAATCATGCCTCGAACGCCCTGGGCACCATCAATCCGGTCAAGCGCATTACCGCCTCCGCACACGCGAACGGCTCGATCGTGCTCGTGGACGGAGCGCAGGGCGTTCCGCACACGCGCGTCGACGTTCAGGATCTCGGGTGCGATTTTTACGCGTTCTCTTCGCACAAGGTCTATGGGCCCACCGGCGTGGGCGTGCTGTACGGACGCCAGGCCCTGCTCGAAGCGATGCCGCCGTGGCAGGGAGGAGGGGACATGATCCTCTCCGTCTCGTACGAGAAGACCACCTACAACGCGCTCCCCTACAAGTTCGAGGCGGGCACGCCCAACATCGAAGGCGTGGTCGGCTTCGCCGCGGCTTTGGATTACGTCTCGGCGCTTGGACTCGACGCCATCTCCGCGCATGAGCACGATCTGCTCACGTACGCCACCGCGCGTCTCGAGGAGATCGAAGGCCTGCGCATCATCGGCAAAGCCGCGGAGAAGGCGGCCGTGATCTCGTTCGTGCTGGAAGGCGTACACCCGCACGACATCGGCACGATCCTCGATCAGGAAGGCGTGGCCATCCGTACCGGCCACCACTGCGCACAGCCGCTCATGATGCGTTTCAACGTTCCCGCCACCGGCCGTGCTTCGTTCGGGCTGTACAACACCCGTGGCGAAGCGGATGCACTGGTGGCGGCCTTGCACAAGGTCATCGAGGTGTTTCGGTAATGTCTGACTTGAGAGAGCTCTATCAGCAGGTCATCCTCGACCACAACAAGAACCCGAGGAACTTCCACGAGATGGCGGATGCGACGAATCGCGTCGACGGCTACAACCCCCTGTGCGGAGATCACTACACGATCTTCCTCAAACTCGAGGACGGCACGATTCGCGAAGTGAGCTTCACCGGCAGCGGCTGTGCGATCTCCAAGGCCTCCGCCTCGGTGATGAGCTCGACGCTGAAGGGAAAATCGAAAGAAGAGGCCGAAAAGCTCTTCGATACGTTCCACAGTCTCGTGACCGGTGACGCCAGCGGCCTCAGCGCGGCAGAGCTGGGGCGACTGGCCGCGTTCTCCGGAGTGAGTGAGTTTCCCGCGCGCGTGAAATGCGCCACCCTGGCGTGGCACACGCTGCGGAGCGCACTCGATGGAAGAAACGAGAAGGTATCGACCGAGTGAACGGAAGCCCTTCAACCCGACCGTTTCACCAGTGAGCGACGAGGCAGACCTATGAGAGAAGAAATCACATTCAGCCGCAACGCCGAGGCCATCATGATCCCCAGCGGGGAAAAGGTCCTCGTGCCGAAGGGCTCGCAGGCCACCATCACCCAGTCCCTGGGCGGAACGTTCACCCTCATCACCGACCGTGGACTGATGGTTCGCGTGTCCGGCGATGAGGTCGAAGCCATCGGCAAGGCGGCGTCGTCGGTAGCGGAAGTCGCCGCGGACGAGCTCACGCCCGAGAAGCTGGAGGCGCTGGTGTGGGACGCGCTGAAAACCTGCTTCGATCCCGAGATCCCGGTGAACATCGTGGACCTCGGTCTGGTCTACCTCTGCGAGCTGCAGGAGTCGGCCGAGGGCGGCAAGGATGTGAAGATCAAGATGACGCTCACCGCGCCCGGCTGCGGCATGGGGCCGGTTCTGGCCAGCGACGTGAAGATGAAGGTCGAGAAGCTGCCTGGGGTACACAACGCGGACATCGAGGTGGTCTTCGACCCGGTCTGGGATCGCAGCATGATGTCCGAGGCGGCCCGCCTGCAGCTCGGCATGATGTGGTGATGCGCGAGGGGCCCTGACCTTGCCCGGCGCCGCAGGCGACACGCCTGAGGCCCCCTTGTCCTGCTCAGCGCGCTACAATCGCTCAAACCTTACAGCGGAGTGAACGATGGCTTTTTGCGCATGGTGCGGGAACCCTGCCCCGGAAGTGTCTTATGCGGCCTGTCCTCGTTGTGGGAACCCGACCAATGGCGCACAGCGCGTCGGCGGTCCTTCCGGCGGAGGCTCGAACACGGTGATGATCATCATCGGCGTCGTCGTGGGCGGTCTGGTTTTGCTCGCGATCGTCGGAATCCTTGCGGCCATCGCCATCCCGAACTTCCTGACGGCCATGCAGCGCTCCAGACAGAAACGCACCATGGCGGACCTGCGCACGGTGGCCACGGCGCTCGAAGCCTACGCCACCGACAAGAATGAGTACCCCCACGCCAGCAGCGTCGCCGAGTTGTCTTCGGTTCTGTCCCCCGTCTACATCAAGCGCGTTCCGAGCGTCGATGGCTGGGGCACGCCGATGAAGTACGAGTGCTGGCCCGCCGACGGGACGTGCAACGCGTACGCGTTGGGGAGTGCCGGAGCGGACAAGAACTGGGAGCATTCCACGCTCCAGGACTACGCGACCGGGACCACGACGCACAATTTCGACGCCGACCTCATTTTTGCGAACGGGAACTTCACGCAGTACCCGGAAGGGATTCAGGTGCAATGATGTACTGCACGAATTGCGGTGCGCCCCGAGCCGAAAACGCCGCTTCCTGCGCGAGCTGCGGTGCGGCGGTGGGGAGCTTCCCGGTGCGCCCGCCGATCCCCAACTATCTGGTGCAGTCCATCCTGGTCACGCTCTGCTGCTGTCTTCCGCTGGGAGTGGTGGCGATCATCTATGCTGCGCAGGTGAACTCGAAGCTTTCCGTCGGCGATCTCCCGGGTGCGATGGCTTCCTCGCGCAGCGCACGCATGTGGTGCTGGATCGGTTTCGCCGGCGGCGCCCTGGTGTCGATCGTCTACGCGGTGGTGATGGCCGCCAACATCGCCGGTTCAAAATAAGGAGGAATGGTGAATTGTCCGAATTGTGGTACGTCCAACCTCGATAACTCTGCGATCTGCGTGAACTGCGGTCGCTCGCTGGCACCGGGTGCCGCGCAGTCGTACACCCCACCCCCGCCGCCCGCGCCGTCGTATGGCGGAGCGCCGGTGGCGACAGGCCCGCAGGTACCTAACTACCTGGTGCAGTCCATCCTGGTCACGCTCTGCTGCTGTCTCCCGCTCGGTGTCGTGGCCATCATCTTCGCCGCGCAAGTGAACACGAAGCTGGCGCAAGGCGACCTCGCCGGCGCCATGGACGCTTCGCGAAAGGCGAAGTTGTTCTGTTGGATCGCCCTGGGGCTGGGACTGGTGGCCATCATCATCTCCGTGCTCATCAACGGAGCCATGCTCATGCAGACCATCCGTGAAGCGAACGGCTAGTCTTCTCGCTGCGGCAGTGGCCGCGGCCGGCGTGTGGGTGCTCTACACCTTCCCGCCGGCCGCGTACTCCTTCTATCCGCGTTGCGTCTTCTTCACGCTGACCGGGATGCAATGTCCCGGTTGCGGCATCACGCGGGCCTCACACCAACTCCTGCACGGACACGTCGAGCAGGCTTTCCGTCTCAACCCCATGCTGTTCGCGCTGATCGGATTGACGCTCTACGCGTTGCCGAGCCTCGTGAGACGAGAGCGTCCCCGATTCCTGGCCAGCCCCGCCTTCGCATGGGGAGCGTTCCTCGTCATCACCGCTTTCTGGATCGTGCGCAACACTCCTTGGTGGCCCTGGCCGCTCTGACGCGAGGGACGCGCTAACGTTGAGAGGGGCGGCAGGGCACGGGCGTGGAGCCTCTGTGGAGCGGTGGACTTGAGTCCACCGGTGACGCGCGAAGGCGCGTCCCCTCTGCCCTTCGCGGCTCTCGAGCACGAGCGTGGCGAGAAAACTCACACGGCACATGGCTCACTCCTCGCGAGTGCCCGGTGGACTAAAGTCCACCGCTCCACCAGACGAGAGTTCCCCGCCCGGCGCACTTCCCGCGTCGCCTCCGGCCTCACTTCACCGGAAAGTAGCCCACCTTGGCCACGATCGCCTGGCCCTCCGCGCCGGTCGCCCAGTCGATGAAGGCCTTCATCTGGCCGGACGCTTTCACGCGCGTATAGAGGTAGAGATAACGGCTGATCGGGTATTCGCCGGAGCGTACCGTCTCCAGGGAGGGCAGGTAGGCCGCGCTCTTGTCGTCCTTCTTCACGGCCGCGAAGCGGATTCCCTTTGCGTAGGCCACGCCTCCGTAACCGATCCCGTTAGCGTCGTTGGCCACCGCGTTCACGACCGCGGCCGTGCCCTGCAGCGTCTGTGTGCGGGCCGTGAAATCCTTGCCCAGAAGGACGTTGTCCTTGAAGTAGGTGTAGGTGCCGGATGAGTTCTCGCGCGAGTAGAGGATGATCGGCGCGTCGTTGCCCCCCACCTGCTTCCAATTCGTGTACGCACCCGTGTAGATGCCGCGCAATTGCGCGAGGGTGAGCTCTTTCACCGGATTGACGCCGTTGAGATACACCGACAGTCCGTCACGGGCGATCGGATAGGCATAGCCGACGGTGGCGAAGCGCTGTTTGAGCTTGTCAACCTCACTGGTTTTGATGGGACGTGACGCCGCGGCGATGTCGGTGGTGCCGTTGATCAGCGCGGCCAGGCCCACGCCCGACCCGCCGCCGGTCACCTGGATGGCCGTGCCGGGATTCCGGGCCATGAACGCTTCGGCCAGCCTTGCGTTCATGATCACCATCGTGTCGGAGCCTTTGATCGAGAGAGGTTTCGCGGCCAGGGCGGGCAGCGCCAGCGCGCCCAGGAGCAGTACGAGCAGCGTTCGTTTCATGAAGTTCTCCTAGAAGCTGAATTGATAGCGGAGCGTGAACACGTCGTCGTGCGGGTCATTGCGCTCGCTCGAGATGAGCTCGTAGGAGGCCATGACCTTACTGTGAGCATCCCAGTGGAAGATGTAGGCGGGGTTGAAGGTGCGGATGGCGTCGCCGCCCACGTCGGTATCGGCGTCGTATTCATCGACGCGCAAGACCATCTGATGTCGCGTGCCGATGTTCTGGATCGCGTAGAGATACCAGCCGTCGACGTCCTGCGAGCGCGTGCGCGTGGTCCCGGCCGCGGGAGCCTGTCTGCCGCGGAGGTACTCGCCGCGAATCCCAAGACCCGGGAGCGGCGTGGCCCACTGGAAGTCGATCCCTTCGCGCTCTTTGGCGAAGTTCACGCCCTTCGCATTGGTGGCGGTGGGAATGAGGTCCTGGCCACGATACGCCGAGGCTCCGATGTCGAGCGCGCCGAAGGAGTAGCCGATGCGGCCGACCAGGTCCTTCTTCTGATTGAGGTCGAACGATTGCGCGGTGCCTGTGCCGTTGACCAGAGCCACCCGGTAAGTGAACCGCTCGCCAAAGCCGGCGCCGGAGAGCATCACGCCGCGGTCACGCTCGCTGGGGAACAGCGTGCGGACCACGCGCGATCGCTCCGGCACTTCGCGGCTGCTCGAGGAGTACATGATCTCGAAGCCGTACGGCCAGTTGAACTGACCGGCAGTGAGGGTGTGCTTCCACGTGGTCCATGGCTCGGTGAGCTCGACATAGCCGTCTTTGAGCACGACCCCCGAGGAGGTGATGTCGGGCTGGAGAACGAAGCGGGACGTAGGGTTCATCTGGTAGATGAACTTCAGACGGGCCCGGCGCACGGAGAACATGTCCAGGTTGCGGGTGGTGGCGGGGCCGGTGAGCTCGTCGCGAGAGCGCTGGTCGTTGACGTACTGCGCCTGCAGGTATCCGCTGACCTTCAACTTGCTGAGCGCATCGACGGTATTGCGGGTCTCGGTGAACGCTTCACCGATGCTCTCGACCTTGCCGGCCAGTTCGGTGAGGTTCTCCGGGGGAGCGGGTGTCTCCGCCGCCGGGCCGTCCTCGACGGTTGCCGGCGCGCCGGTCGCGCCGGCTTTGACCGCGGCGATCTCGGCACGCAATGCGGCGATCTCCGCCTTCATCGCGTCCATTGCCGATCGCAGCGCAGCGACGTCTCCCGGCGACTCATCCGCGAGCAGGGGTGCGGTGACGAGAAGCGCCATCGCCAGCAGGAACGACTTGATCTTCATGAACCCGGTTTCTCCTTGGCGCGACTCTAGGCATCGCGGGGAAAGGGCTCAGGCAGAGGAGGTGAAGGAGCTGTAAAGAGATTGTGGGGTTTCGTGGGCGCAGGCCGCGCGGGCGTTTCTCGAGGGCGGTTTCGACGCGCTCCCACCGATGCCCGCGCCGCTTACGCGACCGGCATGCTCAGAGTGAACGTGGAGCCCTGGCCTTCGATGCTCACCACGCTGATGGTGCCGCCGTGGGCTTCAACGATGGCGCGTGCGATGTAGAGACCGAGACCGAGACCGCCGTAGTAGCGGCTGGAGACGTTGCGAGCGCGGTGAAAGCGCTCGAAGAGCTGGGGGATCTCGTCGCGGGGGATCCCGATGCCGTGATCGGTCACGGACGTCTGCACCGCGCCGTCGGGCCGTTCCACGCGCAGATCGATGTCGGTCCCGTCCGCTGAATATTTCAGGGCGTTGGAGAGGAGGTTGTCGATGACCTGGCGCATGCGGTCGGGGTCGGCCACGACGACTGCCTCTTCGTTGGCGACATCGATGCGAATGGCGCGCATCGGGTGTTGCACTTGGAAGGCCGCCACGCGGGCCCGGATGAAGTCCAGCCAGCGGATGGGCTGCTGATGGATCTGTAGCCGGTTGGTCTCGATCCGTGAGACGTCCAGCAACTCGGAGATGAGGCCCATCATCCGTTCGATCTCACCGAGGACGGCGTTGATGTAGGTGGCGCGCTCCTCCGGCTGGAGGTCGTTCACCGTCTGCGCCAGGAGCTGCGTGTAGCCCTTGATGGTGGTCAGCGGAGTGCGCAGCTCGTGGGAGGCCACGGAAAGGAACTCGTCCTTTTTGCGGTCGAGCTCCTGGAGTGCGGTGATGTCGCGGATGACCAGAACCGCGCCCACGACGCCGCGGCTTTCGATCGGGGCCGCGGCGATGGAGAGGTCGAGGTCGCGCCCGGTGATGAGATGCTTGCCCATGGCCAGGTAGTCCGGCACGGTTTGACCGGCCAGGGCTCGCGCATAAGGCATGTCGGCATACGCGACGGCTCGACCCTCGGAGTCGCGGATGTGAAGCTGTGCGAACGAGCCGTGCGCGATGGCTTCGGCGCGCGAGGCCAGGCCGAACATGTTCAACGCAGCCTGATTCACGTCCACCACCTCGCCGTTCGCATCGTAGACCCACAACCCGTCCGTCATGGAGCCGAGAATGGAGTCGAGTCGCGCGGAACGCTCGGCCATCAGTGCGGCCAGGTTCTCGATCTCGCGCCGCGAGCGCACTTGCTCGGTGACGTCCTGCAACAGGACGGTCAGGCTCTGCGTGATGCCAGAGAAACGCCCTCGCACGGGCGAGATGAAGCGATTCACATAGCGATGGCCGACCAGGAGCTCCTCATCGATGCGCGTCTCGCCCGTGTCCGCGACCTGCTTGAGCAGTCCCTCGGTGCCGGGCAAAACTTCCGCGGCGCGCAAACCGACCACCTTGGTGTCCTCGGCGATACGGCCGAACTCCATGGCGAAGTCGACGAAGCGGACGTTGGCCAGCTCGAAGCGCAATTCGTCGGCCGAGAAGACCGCGATGCCGATCGGCGCCGTCTCCAGGACGTTCTCGAAACGAACGCGTGCATCGACCTCGCGACGAGCCAATTCTTCAGCCGCCCGATGCCCGTCCTGGGCGATGCGCGTGAGCCGGTGGATGTGAGCGGCCGCGCCGATGCGCTCGGCCACGGACTGTGCAAACTCCAAGTCCTCGGCATCGAAGTTTCTGCCCGAGTCGGATTGCGAAATGATCAATGCGCCGATGCGCTCCCCGTACGACTCGATCGGACAGGCAATGAGGCTCTGCTCGTGCAGGGCCTTCTTGATCTCCCGCTCCTCCGCGTCGCGCGCAAAATCCAGCAACGACTCCCCGCGCACCTCGTAAAACAGCAGCGGCTTTCCAATGTGGAACACCGTGCCGGGCAGGCCCTCTCCGGGACGGTAGGGATGTGTCGCGAAGTACTCGCGATGGGTCTGGAGGTTGGCTTCGGCCGTTCCATAGCCGCTGAGAACGAGCGTTCCGGTGGCGGGGTGATAGATGTAGATGCGCACCGTCCCGTCGAGCGACTGCGCGACGCGGGTGGCCGGGTCATCGAGGTCATCGAAGCTCGGAGCCATGGCCACCATCTCCAGGCCGAGGTTGGCCAGGGACTCGGCCCTCCGGCGGCGCCAGGATTCGCGCTCCATGTTCTGGCGTTCGTCGGTCACGTCATGGGAGAGCACCACCGAGCCGATGATGCGGCCGGCCTCATCGCGGATCGGCGCTGCCTTGAGATTCACCACCCTGTCGGAATCACTGCGTGGATCCCGCACCAGGTAGTCGGATTTCACGATGTCTCCGCGCAGGGCACGGCTCGACGGCAGCTCGTCGGAAACCAGGGGACTGCCGTCCATGTAGCGGTGACGGTCCATTCGCGTACGGCTCTCGCCGTCCGTGCTGAAAAACAAACTGGGCTCGCGTCGCGCCGCGGCGTTCGTTCGTTCCAGCCGGCCGGTCGCGTCGTAAATGGCGGCGGCCTCGGGGATCTGATCGAGGATGGCGTTGACCTTGGCCGTTTCGCGCACCGCGCGGTTGTGCAGGAGTGTGTTGTTCAGCGCGAGAGTGGCGTATCTGCCGATCTCGCCGAACAGGGTGATCTCCTCGCCGGTCCATTCGCGCGCGGCATGACTCTGATGGAGTCCGAACGCCCACGGCTCGTCCTCACGCGGACGAAGGACCTGCACGAGCGCCGACCGGATCTCGAAGCGCGCCGCGAGCTCGGGATCGAGGTCGTCGTCGCCCGCCGTGACGATCACGGGACGTGCGGAGGCCATGGCCCGGCGGATCAGTCCCTGAGATTTTGCCAGCGGCACGGGGCCTTGATCGCCGAGGTCGCGGTCCAGACCGGGAGCGAAGTCCGTGAAGGCCACCTTCGCGAATTCTGTTTGCTCGGTGACGGGGTGGAGGAGCCAGGCACGGTCCACGCCGAGCTCCTGTCGCGTCAGGGCCACGATGCGACGCAGCACCTCGTGCAACTCCAGTGTTCCGGTGAACGACTCCAGGACGGCCGAGAGAAAACGATAGCGATCCTCATTCGGGAATCGCGGACGCTCCGGCGTCTGCGGCTGGAGATAGCGCAGCATGAGATCGCGGATGGAGTCGCGGTCCTGCAGCTCGGGCAACTCGAGCACCCGGGCCATGGGCTGCTTGTTCTGCGCGGCGTCGCGAAGCCGCCGCCACAGCGAAGACCCGCTCACGGCGATCAGCCGAAACGTGTGAATGCCGATGAGCTCGAGTGCTTCCTGTTCTGAAGCCGCCACCCGAGGCGCGAAGGAGAGCGACCGAGCCACCTCCGCGGGCGTGCGCGCAGCATGCTCCGCGGCGACGATGAGGACCTGATCGGACATGAAAGTCGGGAGCATGCTAGCAGGAACTCGCTACTTGACGATGCCGGGAGGTGTGCCACCGAGCTCCGCTGTTTTTGCGCGGGGCGCAAAGCCGGATTTGCGGTTGGCGGGAGCTCGCGATCGCGTCCGCCTCCGGCGTGAAACCCGTTGGCAGGCCAAAGTCTCATGCAAGACTCAGTACTCCGTACGCAGCGCAGTGCCGATGGCTTCATCAACGCCGGAGGCGTGTCGTAGATGAGCCGGGGGCGAGCGCCGATCAGGCGCGCTG
>JBDTOZ010000132.1:0-3651 GCA_039932995.1 Acidobacteriota bacterium
ACGGCTCACTCCTCGCGAGTGCCCGGTGGACTCAAGTCCACCGCTCCACAGAGTCGAGTCCACCGCGGGCAGAATGTCCGCGGCCCCCTACGGGAGTGCCTTGGCGCGATGAACCATGGGGCGCGGGCATTCTGCCCGGCGCATTTCCCGCGACAATGACCAAAAACTCCAGTCACGCCGCCACTCAGTCGACCGGGTGCGGCACGAATCCCACCCGGCCGTCGGCCATCGAAGAACTGGGATCGTCGACGTGGGAGGGGGTGGAGGCGATCCACCACTCCAGTTGCTGGGGGGTGAGATCCGGGCGGTCGGCGAGCATGCGGGCGGCAATCCCGGCGATGATGGGGGCCGCGAAAGAGGTTCCGGAACGGAGGTTGGGGCGGCGGCCGCGGTAGTGATCCGTCGCGGTGATGGTGGCGCTGAAGATGCCCTGCGCGGGTGCGAGCACTTCCACTCCATCGCGGCAGGTGCCGCTCCAGGTGAGGTTCTCCGCGGTCATGCCTCCGACCGTGATCAGTCCGTCCGTCTTGTTCCCGAGCACCGCCGGAAAGCGGTCGATTTTCCCGGAAGGGCCGCAGCCGCCATCCGTGTTGTTGGCGGCCACGACGAACAGAAAGCGCTTGCCGTTCGGATCGGGGCGGCCGTGCGCGTCCACCCCGGCGATCATCTGGCGAATCTTCTGTTCGACCGTTTCGTACGGCACGACAGGAAGCGTCCGCTTCTCCCCGCTCAACTGTTCCAGGACCCAACCGCTGATGTTGACGATGGAGGTCGTTCCGTTCGGCGAGGCGGGATCCCAGGCGTGACGGATGATGGCCTCGAGGCCCTCGAGATAGGTGCGGGTCGTGGCCAATCCACGCTCATTCATCACCCGCACGCTGACGATGGACGCCTCCGGGGCCACGCCGACGTTTCGTCCCGCGGCAATGGAGGCTACGCTCGTTCCGTGCGAGGCGGCCGCGAGCTCGTCCACGTCTTCGAAGCAGGGCGCAATGGCCTTGTTCGCGCTGACGCAGCGGGAGCGGCCCAGCGTCACCGAACCGGTCACGTCGAATCCGGCCACGACCCGCGAGCCGTGTGCCGAGGCAAACTCGTCGTGAGCCGCCAGGACCCCGGTGTCCATGATGTAGATGACGGTGCCGGCACCGCCGTTGCGTCGGTCGAATTTTCCGTCGAGGGTGGCCCCCACCTGATCGATCCGGTCCAGGTGCCAGAGCAGGGGCGCGCTCACGTCGTCGCCGCAGCGGTCGAGCCGGGCCACACTGTGCTGCGCATCGAGCGAGACTTCCGTCTCCGCGCATTTCGTGGACGAAACCTGCGCGACGACCGAAATGGTACACACTGCGAATGCCGCGACGAGCGCGAACCGCACGATGGACCGTGGCAACGGAGACTCCCTTGCTTCTCGACTGGACCGCACCCCTTGGACGAAGGATGCAGACTCACGGTGCGGCAAGAATGAAGGTAAGGCAAGAAAATTTTCTGACGCGTGTTGAAGCGGTCCAGTCGACGGAACGGACGAGGCAGTCCGGGATCTGAATGAACCATCTCGCCCATCTCTTCCTGGCCGGAGACACCGCGGAGTCGCTCATCGGCAACCTGGCCGGCGACTTCGTCAAAGGAGCCCTGCGCGACCGCTTCCCGCCCGGCATCGAACGGGGCATCCGGCAGCACCGGGCCATCGACGCCTTCACCGACTCGCACCCCGCCGCCGCGGCGTTCCGCCGGGTGCTCATCCCCGGGCACGGACACTACGCTCGCGTGATCGCGGACCTTTTCTTCGATCACTTCCTCGCTCTCCGCTTCGAGGAGTACGGACACGAGCCGCTGGAATCATTCCTGGCCCGGACGTACGCGACGATCGACCCCCATGCCCCGCTGCTGCCGGGGCGCCTGCGCCTCGTGTATCCGCACATGCGCGACGAGGGATGGCTGACCTCGTACCGCAGCATCGCCAGCATTCACCGCGCTCTCACGCACATGTCCGGACGCTTCTCGCGAAACCCCGAGCTGGCCAGCTCCACGCGCCATCTGACCGACTCACGCGGGGAGCTGGAAGGCTATTTCGAGCAGCTCTTCCCCGACGTGATGGCTTTCTCCGAACAGTGGGGTGCGACGCCCTGATGGGCATCGCTGATACGATCGCGAGCATGAAGAGTCTGCAGGAAACGCTCTCTCCGAACGGCCAGTGTTTCGGGTGTGGACCCGCCAACGAGCAGGGACTGCACATCCGCAGTTTCGAGGAAGGAGAAGCACTGGTCTGCGACTGGAAGGCACAGCCGCATCACCTGGCCTTCCCGGGCGTCGTCAACGGAGGCATCCTGGGCGCGCTTCTGGACTGCCATAGCAACTGGACCGCGGCGGTCCATCTGATGAAGAAGCGCGGTGTGAGCGAGCTCCCTCCCACCGTCACCGCGGACTTTCACGTCACGCTCAAGCGTCCCACTCCCATCGAGGCCACCCTTCACCTCCGCGCAGAGGTCGTGCAGTCCGACGACGACCGCGCCGTGGTCGAGGCCACGGTCGAAGCGGACGGCAAGGTCACGGCCACCTGCCGGGGCACGTTCGTCGCCGTCAAGGAAGGGCATCCGGCGTACTTTCGGTGGTAGTGGCGCCTCAGCTCATCTTCATGAGCAGCACCTCACGCTTCACCTCGCGATCGCACCAGGCCAGCTTCTCCTGCACTTTCGCGGGCGCGCCCTCCCGGCCGATGCGCTGGAAGCCGGTCGAGGCGTAGAACGCCTCCAGATCTGCGAAGGGGATGCAAAACAGCGTGGCGTCGTGCGCGCGCCGGATCAGCTCCTCCACGATGGCGCGCGCGATTCCGCGGCCCCGAAACGCGTCCAGGACCCACATCCCTCCCAGCTCGAAGGCACCGTCTCCAGCGGGCACGAGGCGCCCGATTCCGGCGCGCTGCCCGTCCACTTCGGCGATCACGACCACGTCGCGCCCGAGATCCGAAGAGAGAAACCGGGCCACCGCATATTGCTCGTCGATCCAGGCAGCATCGGCGGCCGTAGCCGTTCGCAGAATCATGGCCTCCCATCGTAGCGCCGTCGCCGATGCAAAGGCAGCAAGCGGTTTCGGCGGCCGAGGCTGCTATCCTCATCGCATGCGCCTGCATCGCGTTCTCACCCTCGCTCTCCTGACCACGCTCGCCGCCACCGCAGCCTTCGCGCAAGAAGAAAACAGCAAGGCCCGCGACGAGAACCGCGAGAGCGTCCGCCGCGTGCTGGCGTCCGCCGGCAAGCTCTCCGACGTCGATGCCACGTTCCGGCAGAGCACGAAAGAGCCGTACAACTTCGTGGCCACGATGACCGATCTGGCCAACTCGGAGTCTCTGGAAGTGGTCGTGCGCGTCTCGAGCACCGACACGATCAGCCTGCGGATTTATCCCCACTACAAGAACGGCTACATCAACGTCGGCAAGCTGAAGAACGCCAACGCGCTGATGCGCAAACTGTTGAACTACAACGACACGAACTTCCTCTTCTGGGGAGCGGACGAAGAGGGAGACATCTTCTCCGCCTACAGCTTCACGATGGAATCCGGCTTCCCCGAGGAAGCAATGGTCATCGTCCTGCGCAGTGTCCGCAGCACGGACCGCTTCGTCGGTGAGCTCCGCCCCTTCATCGACGGATCCGCGGCGGC
>JBDTOZ010000133.1:0-5591 GCA_039932995.1 Acidobacteriota bacterium
AGTGCCCGGTGGACTCAAGTCCACCGCTCCACAGAGTCGAGTCCACCGCGGGCAGGATGCCCGCGGCCCCTTACGGGAGTGCCTTGGCGCGATGAACCGTGGGGCGCGGGCATTCTGCCCGGCGCACTTTCCGCGATAAATGGCGAGGCGCGAAGTCCTAGATTCGCGACAGAATCTTCTGCGCGTACGGCAACAGCGCCGCGCCGAGGGCGACTTTGATGATGTCGGCGATGAGGAACGGGGCCACGCCGGCGGTGAAGGCAGTGCGCGCATCGGTCAATGCGGCCAGCCACGACCAGCCGCCGAGGTAGATGGCGCCGAGGGCCAGGAGCATGCCGCTGATGGCGCGGGTGATGGTGCTTCCCCAGCCGCGCTCCGAGACGAAGCCGGCCACCCAGGCCGCGAGCGGATAGGAGTAGAGGTAACCGGCGGTGGCGCTGAGGAGCCAGACCGCTCCCCCGTGTCCCTGGGCGAAGACCGGAAGTCCGCTGAATCCTTCCAGCAGATAGAGGGCCGCGGCGGCTGCGCCGCGCGTCGAGCCGAGTGCCACGCCGATGAGGATCACGGCCAGCGGCTGCAGAGTGAGAGGCACGGGCGTGAACGGCAGCGGGATCGCCACCTGGGCGGCCAGGGCGATCAGGGCGCTGGCGCCGATCACGAGCAGCAGGTTCGCCGCCACGCGGCCGCGAACCAGTCGCTCCAGAACGACAGTTGGGATGGTCATTGCTTTCTCACTCATCGATGGAAAGATACCATGTGAGGATGGCGACCCAAACCACTCGCGCTTTCACAGGATTGCTCCTGGTCGCGCTCGTCGCGGCCTGCAGCAAGCCCGAACCGCTGACGGCGGAGAAGGCGCAGGAGATCATCAGCGGCTATTCATTCAAGAGCGAGCCGGTCTACGCCGAGGTGCCGCAGAAAGTGTGGTGGACCCCGAAGGCTCCGAAGGATGAGTACGACGGCAAGGCGGTGGCCACGCTGCGCAACCTCGAGCGTGCCGGCCTGGTCACGGTGACCGAGACCCTGGCGCCTGACTCCGCGACCTATGTGGCCAAGGTCACGAAGAAAGGCTTCCCGATCCTGGGCACCGCTCCCAGTGCCCGCGGTGCGGTCTATCGCGCGAAGATCGCGGACAAGGTCTACGACGGCATCCGCGATTTCGTGAGGCATCCCAACGAGCCGACGGTCGGACACGCGCAACTGGTCTGGCACTACGCCAATCCGACTCCGGCCTATCCGCTGTTCGAGACCAAGATCAACAAGCCTCTCGACAAGCCCTTCGCCTCGCATGTCTCGTTCTGGTACGACAAGCACCAGTGGCGGTTCGAGGTGAACGTGAAGAAGACGGCGGCGATGTAGGCGGGGACAAGGACGCGCTGGTGGTCCAGGTTACGACCGTGTCAGTCTGCGGATCCCCGTGGCCCCGGCGATGATCGCCTCTGTCGCTTCGGTCGGGAAGAAGCCGGTCTCCACGACTCCCGCGTGCCGGCGCATGAGCGCGTCGGTCTCGGCGATGTCGATGCCGGGAGGCACGGTGACGTCGAGGATGAAGTGGCCTTCATCGGTGATGCGGGGCACGCCGTCGCGGAAACGAAGGACGGGCTGCAGTCCGAGTGTCGCGAAACGGTTCTGCAGAACGTCGCGTGCAAACGGCGTCACTTCGACGGGGAGAAGGCCTACGCCGAGGCGCTCCACGATCTTCGACTCGTCAGCGATGACGATGAACCGGCGCGCTTGCTGCTCGACGATCTTTTCGCGCAGGAGCGCGCCGCCACGTCCCTTGATCAGCCGGAGCTTCGCGTCGATCTCGTCCGCTCCGTCGATGGCCAGGTCGAGCGGGGCTACCTCCGCCAGCGGGAACGTCGGGATGTTCTCACTCCGCGCCTGAGCTTCGGTCTGCTCGGAGGTGCAGGTGCAGCGGATGTCGCGAAGGTCGCCTTGGCGGAGCGATTCGCCGAGGAGGCGCACGAACTCAGTGGCGGTCGAGCCGGTCCCGAGACCGAGGGTCATTCCGGAATGAACGGATTGCAGTGCGACGCGTGCGGCTTCGATCTTCAGGCTCATCGCGTCGAGTTTATCCCGCGCCACGACGGATGAAGCGTTGCGAAACACTCCGGAACGCCGGCGTCCCGCCGGCTGGCTGCCGCGGCGTCTCGCCGCGGCCCGCGAGCCCTGTGGGCGGGACGCCCACAGGCCCAGCCGGCGAGGACGCCGGCGCTCCACTGGTAGGCCGGCGATCCGCTTGCGCTGCCGAACGTCTCAGAAGCCGCCGGCCGCACCGCCGTGCCGGGGATCGGCGACGGCGATGAGGCGGCCGTTCTCGAAGAGGATCGCATGCACGTCGCCGATGGCGTTGCGCAGGGCCAAGCCATGTCCCCGCGCATTCAATGCGTCAATGGTCGCCTCGGGTGCGCGTGTCCGTTCGACGGCCAGTTCGTCCGGGATCGCGGCGTGGTGATAGCGCGGGGCGGCCACGGCGTCGGCGAGCGACTTGCGATAGACCACCACGTTGAGCAGAACCTGGAGAATGGTCGTGGGGATGGCCGCTCCGCCGGACGAGCCGAGAGCCAGGAACGGCTTGCCATCGCGAAGGATGAGTGTCGGCGCGAGCGACGTGGCGGCGCGTTTCCCGGGCTCGATCTGATTCGGCCTCGCGGAAAAATCGGCATTCGCGTCATTGAGAAAAAATCCGAGGGAGGGGGCGAGGAAGCCGCTCCCGAAGTTTTCGCCCAGGCTGATCGTGACCGCGACCACGTTGCCGTGAGTGTCGGCGATGGTGAAGTGCGTGGTGTGCTCGCCTTCGACCGTGAGGTCGCGGGGCTCGGTCAAGGAGGCGGTGCCGGCCACGCGGTCACTGATGGTCTTGCGCCAGGCGATGGCGCGCTTGCGGGAGAGGAGGTCGCGGTACGGAAGGCGCGTGTTCGCTGGATCACCGACATAGCGCAGCCGGTCGATGGAGGCGCGCCGTTGGGCCTCGATGAGGAGATAGAGAGAGGTTGGTGTCTGGAAGCCGGTGGCCGCGAGGTCGTCGTCGGCCAGGATGTTTAACGTCTCCCCGATCACGAGGCCGCCGCTCGAGGGAGGAGGCGGCGTGTAGATGTCGTACGCGCCGAACCGGAGTTTGAGCGGCGCGCGCCAGAGCGGTTTGTAGTCGCGCAGATCGCGGAAGCCGATCGTTCCTCCGCCGATCCGAACATCCTCGACGAGTTTCTTGGCCAGGTCGCCTTGGTAGAGATCGGCGGCGCCGTTTTCCGCGATGCGTTGCAGAGTGACCGCGAGCTCCGGTGGTGGGAAAATCTTGGGCAGGTCCAGCTTGCGATCCTTGCGCGCCGCCTCGAGATCGGCGGCGAGCTCGGCATCTTCGCGCGGACCGTCTCGCGCCAGGAGCAAGGCCGGCTGGACGAGCTCTTTCCACGGACGCGATCCGAAGCGCTCGTGCAAGGCCTGCAGTCCCGCCAGTGCGCCGGGCACGCCTCCGGCGGCGGCGCCAGCGCGCGACGTCACGGTGGCCGCGCGAGGAGCGGTCTCGCGGAAGTCGAGCGTCCAGACGCCGTGCGTTTCGGCGTCGTAGTACGTCGCGAACCCGCCACCGCCCAGACAACCCGATTGAGGACGGACCACCGCCAGGGCCATGGCCACGGCCACGGCGGCATCCGCGGCATTGCCGCCTCCGCGCAGGGTGGCCAGTCCGATTTTCGTGGCCAGTGGGTGGGCCGTGGAGAGGGCGGCGTGTTTCGCCGTGACGGAGCCACCCGCGAATGCCTGAGTGGCCAGGAGACAGACCGCCGCGACCCGCGCGGCGCGACTCACTTGCGCGCCCTCCGTCCTGTCGCGCGCGGCGTGCGGTTGCGGTCGTAAATGAGCTTCAGGCCTTTCAGCGTCAGCTCGGGATCGACTTCGAGGATGTGCTCGCTCTCTTCGGCGAACAGGGTGGCCAGTCCGCCGGTAGCCACGACCATTTTGAGCTCCGGGACTTCGCGCTTGATGCGCGAGAGGATCCCGTCCACCAGGCCGAGGTAGCCGAAGTAGATGCCGGACTGCATGTTCACGACGGTGTTGGTGCCGATGACGCGATCGGGCCGACGAACGTCCACACGCGGGAGTCGCGCCGCGCGCGCGAACAGCGCCTCGGCGGAGATGTTGAGACCAGGGGCAATGACGCCTCCGACGAACTCCGCGTTCTCGGTCACGACGTCGAAGGTCGTGGCCGTGCCGAAGTCGACGATGACGGTGGGACCCCCGTACCGGGCATGCGCGGCCGCGCAGTTGACGATGCGGTCGGCGCCCACTTCGAGCGGGTTGTCGACGTGAATGGCGATGCCGGTCTTCACGCCGGGCTCGACGAAGATCGGCTCGACTCCGAAGTATTTGTTGACCATGAAAGTCATGGCCCCATTCAGCGGCGGGACGACCGAGGCCACGATGGCCCCTTCGAGGTTGTGGTGCAGCTCGTCGCCGACGAGTTGCCGCGCCAGGATCCCGTATTCATCGGCGGTTCTCTCGCGGGCAGTGGCCAGGCGCCACGAGCTCATCAGCTCGTTGTCCCGGTAGATGCCCAGGACGATGTTCGTGTTGCCGAGGTCGATGACCAGGAGGTTGGATGGCACGCCGGGATGGTAACAGTTGGTTGGCGGTTGGCGGGTCCGAGGACCAGCGCTGCCGTGCCGGGCTACGCCAGGAACAGATCGCCGGCGCTCACCGCGATCGTCCCGGAATCCGAGTCCAGCACGGCGCGGCCATACTCGTCGAGGTGCGACCAGGTGCCGTCGACGGTGCGCTCGCCGAGGACGCAGTGGATGCGGTCTCCCGGCTGATGGACGGAGAGCTCGCGCCAGCGGGTGAGAACGGTGTCACGGACGAAAGGGTGGGAGAGGTGTGCGTCGATGCTCTCGATGAACGCGCGTGTCGCGGCCTCGAGGCCGCCATAGCGGTCGGGAGCCAGTTCACTGATGGAGATCGCATTCGGCCGGGCGCCGTCCTCGACCGGCTCGACGTTGATGCCGGTTCCGATCAGCACGTAGGCGCGGTCTTCGTGGACGCGGGCCTCGATCAGGATGCCGGCGATCTTCTTTCCCCCCACGAGCACGTCGTTCGGCCACTTGATGCGCGCGTCGAGACCGAAGGTGTCACGCAGGTAGGTGGCCACGACGTTGGCGATGGCCAGCGGGAGGACCTGCAACTCCTGCGCGGGCCGGCTCACCAGCGTGGTGGCGTAGATGCCTTTGCCGGCCGGTGACGACCAATGGCGGTCGTTGCGTCCGCGGCCGGCGAACTGTTCTCCCGCGATGATCATGGCCTGCGGCAGGGAGAGCTCGTTCTCGATGCACTCGACCACGATCCGGCGCGCGATGAGGTTCGTCGACGCCACGCGCGGGATCACCGCGATGGACTCGATCGCAGTCAAGGAGCGGACGATGGAGGTGTCGATCATTTCTTCGTTTTTCTTTGCGCGTTCGAGTCGTCGAGTCGTCGAGTCGTCAAGTCGTCAAGTCTTCGCGGCGTCACGTCTTGGTCTCACAGTCTCACAGCGCGAACGGCGCCCGCAACCCAAGGAACGCCGGCGTCTCGCCGGCTGGCTGTGCGGCGTCCTC
>JBDTOZ010000134.1:0-2988 GCA_039932995.1 Acidobacteriota bacterium
CTGTGGTGAAAGCCTTTTTCAGTCCGAAGCCTCGGGCTCGAGCGATTCCAGGGCGATGAACAGGTGCTTCACCACGGGGAACTCCTGTCGCACGCTCGTTTCGATCCGCTCGATCGCTCGTTCGATGGCGCCGGTCTCGAGGCTGCGGCGGAACTGGATGGCCACGTTGATCAGCACCGTGTCGGGGCCGAGATACGTGGAGAGAGGATGCGCGCAGCGTTCGACGGCCGTGTCGGACTCCACGATCCGGCGAATGCGGGCGGCCGTCTCCGGCAGCAGGCTTTCGCCCACCAGGAGGCCGCGCGTCTCGCGCACCAGCATGGCCGCGACGGCGCAAAGCAACAGGCCGATGGCAATCGAGGCCGCGCCGTCGAACATCGGATTGCCGGTCCAGAGCTCCAGCGACACGCCCAGCGCGGCCAGGAGAATGCCGGCCAGCGCGGCCGCATCTTCGAACAACACCATGAAGTCCGACGGGTTCTTGCTGCGCTTGATCGCGGCGAACATCGTCAGGCCGCTCTCGTTCTGTGCGTGGAAGTGCCGGAGCGCGATGACGAACGACGTTCCCTCGATCAGAAATGAGGCGCCCAGGACGATGTAGTTCCAGATCGGAACCTTGATCGGCTCCGGGTTCATCAACCGCAGGATGCCCTCGTAGATCGAGATCCCGCCGCCGACGGCGAAGATCATGATGGCCACGACGAACGACCAGAAATAGATCTCCCGC
This sequence comes from Acidobacteriota bacterium, assembly GCA_039932995.1. Lineage (GTDB taxonomy): Bacteria > Acidobacteriota > Thermoanaerobaculia > Gp7-AA8 > Gp7-AA8 > QHVT01. The sequence goes on from JBDTOZ010000134.1 coordinate 728, forward strand.
CCGTGACCATAAGGGTGTTGCTCGTCGGCCGGTCTCTGGCTCAGGCGTTCGCCGAGGAGGAGCAGCGCTCCGTCGCCACTGTCGACGACGGAGTGGATGCCCTCGGTGAGCATGGCCGAGCTGCCGGTGAAGGCAGCCGCCACGAATTTCGCGATGGCGATGAGAACATTGGCAGCGATCGCGGAGAAGATGACGCGCTTCGATTCTTTCATGACGGATCGCCCGGGCGGGCGCCCTGCCCGCTGAGCATTTCGCATGCCGTGGAAGTACGCGACACGAAACGGGTCACGGCGCTCCCCGTCGCCGTGGAGAGGGCCGGCCGAACTGACGGAAGTCCGGAGCGACGGCGCTGGAATGCATCCGTCGTGACAGCGTATAGACTTTCGCCTATGACGGTACGCGCAAAGATCTTCACGCATGGTGGCAGTCAGGCAGTCCGCCTGCCGAAGTCGGTGCGATTCCCGTCGTCGCAGCGGGAGGTGACCGCGCGGCGGTCGGGCAAGCGAGTGATTCTCGAACCGGCCGATGAGTGGTCGCCGGAGTTTCTCTCCTCGCTCCGTGCGTGGAATGAAGAGATGGAACGTCCGCCGCAGCGCCCGATCCGTGAGAAGAAGGATCCGTTCGCGTGAACCTTGCGCCTACGCGGCTCGTTCACTCCTCGATGCGCGGACCGGATGATCCGGCCAGGGGGTCGTAGCTGCCGAGGGTGGAGGAGTCGTCGAGGTTGCCGAGGAGGCGGGAGGTGAGCTCGACGTTGGCGGAGATGGCGGCGGGGCGGCCGCGGAGGGTGGCTTCTTCGAGTGCGAGCTCGAACTGAGTCTCGAGGCGCGCCAGGTCGGCGTCGATCTCGGCCAGGGAAACTTCCTTGTCCTGGATGTTGTCGAGGCGTTCGCGGAGGAGGCGGAGCGTCGCTTCCTTCGAGGCCCGCGCCGCTTCCGACCGTGCATTGGCTAGGTCGGTCTCGCAGGCGCGGATCTGCTTCTGCAGGTCGCGCGCGTCGGAGGCCGGCGCCACGATCAATTCGCGTTGCGCGACGAGCAGGTTGAGGTACAGCCAGGTCAACTTGCGTACGGCGTCGCTGTTGCTGTCCGCGAAGAGATCGTCGCTGGAGGCGTCCCCGTAGAGTGTCTCCAGGCGACGGCGCTTCTCTTCCAGTTTTACATAGCGTTGCCGCGCCGCGCCCCCGATGCGTGAGAGGAGCGCCTTCCGCGCGTCCTCGGTGTCGCCGCGCAATTCCACCGTGCGGCGGTCGTCGATCTCGCGCTGGAACCCGCCGTTCGACGCCAGCGTGAAGAGGTACACGAGCTCTCCCGCGGCGGCCACGCCCCAGATGGCCGGATCCCAGAATCCCGCCACCGCCGCCGCCGCGAACCCAAGAGCGTTCCAGGGAAGTCGCAGCAGCGGGATGTCGGGACGGGCGAAGAAGGCGTGCCAGAGATATTTCATCGGGATTCAGTCGGCAGGTCGCTTTTGGGCAGCCGGTGCCCACACGCTATTCGGTGACCGGTCCCATCGACTTCACCGTTTCCGTCGGCGCGGTGGTGGTCCCCGCTTCAGGCTCGATGGCCATGCCTTCCTTCGCGGCGAAGTCGGCCAGGGCCTGTTCGGCCAGGGCCTTCTGCTCTTCGTCCTTGAGGACGAAGTCGGTGGTGTTCAGCGAGTCGCGGGCGATGCGCGCGCGACCGGCGGCCTGCTCGCGCTCTTCCTCCACCATCTTGTGCAGGCGGTCGAGCGTGTCGCCGGCGCCGCCGATGGAGGTGATCATGCCGGAGGCCATCTCGGTCAGCTCGGCGGTGGCCTTCTTGATCTTGAGGTCGTCGAGGGAGCTCTTGAGCTCCTGGATCTTCGTCTGGGCGGCCTTCACCGAGACGTCGCGGGCCTTGATCAATTCCTTGTACGTCGTCTCGGCCTGGGCGAGCTGCGTGCGGTTCTCGGCCACTTCGCGCTGCACGGTCTGCAGACGCAGTGCGTAATTGCCCGCCGCTTCGCGGTTATTGACCCGCAGGTTGGCGGCCGTCTTGGCGCGCAGATCGCGCTCTTCGACTTCCAGTTTGCGAATCTGCGTCATCAGCCGCTCGCACAAACCCGCATGCGAAGCCAGTCCCTTGTTGTACTCGGCGATCTGGCCGCGCAGGTTTTCTTTTTCCAGCTCGAGCAACGCCTCGGGATTGCGACGCTCCATCCCCGAGATGAACAGTCCGAAGAATCCTCGAATGATGTTGCCCAGTCGTTTGAACATGCGTTGATGCTCCTCTTGCGTT
>JBDTOZ010000135.1:0-14980 GCA_039932995.1 Acidobacteriota bacterium
AGACGCCCACGGGCCAGCCGGCGAGGACGCCGGCGCTCCAATGCTCCGCCTGCAAGTCTTCGCGCCGCGAAGAAATTCGACGTGAGTAGTACAGGGATATAGAGCGCTCCTCACATCTGGAGTTGAAAGGCGGCCCACGTCGCAGGCTCCCCGGTACGCGCGATCGCGGCACGCTGAGCGCGCCTCAAGGCCTCGGCGGGGGGAACACCCCGAACCAACTGCCGGTGAAAGTCCACCATCAGGTTCTTTGTGCTCTCATCTTCAACGTCGAACAGTGAACCGACTACGCCCGACGCACCGGCAACGACGAACGCGCTGGCCAGACTGAGGGTGCTACGTCCCTCTGTCTCGTCATCGGTTCGGCAACCGGCAAGGATCACCAAGGGGGAGCGCGTAAGACGCCAGTGGAGAACATCTTTTGCACACAAATGCAGCCTTCCAAACTCCATCGCGTTCTGTAAGGGCCTCCCATCGCTGGAGCCATGTCCGGCCAAATGGATGACGTCGAATCCTGGGGCACTCGCCGCGAAGGCTCCGAGTGTCGCCGACTCTCCAGACAGAGCGGTTGCATCGGCGTACAGGCGCGCCACGAACGACACCTCCCCCGCGGCGCTTCCGAGAGGAGATGAGCCGTTCGCAGTTGGAGGAAGCACAACGAACACCGTTCCGCGGTCCATCGATGCACCTGAAAAGTGACCCAGTGAGCTCATCGCGCGCGTCACAGCCATTGGCCGACTCTGAAAGAGGAACTGCCGCCCGTCATGAAGAGCAGCGACGGGAATTCCGCGGAGGGCTGGAGGGGGCGAGTACACAAGGAGTCCCTCTCCTGCGATCCAAGCCCGCGCGGGCTTGATCAGAATCGCATAGAGCCGCTTCCCGTCCTCGACGATCGATTTCGCGGGGCGTGAGCTCTTCAGGTCTTCGCGAAACTGGTCAATGTCGGCCTCCAGATCCGCGGCAACCGCGGGGGTGGCTACGAAATGCATTGCGCCGTCGCGAACGACCCAGGTCAGTAACCGATCCCCTTCCAGGTCCTGGTGAATCACCGTGATTCCGCGAGGAACCGACCGAAGCAAGACCTCGCCGCAACGTTCGGCGTTCATCGAGCCGTCATCGATCCGCTCGGCTGCAAATACGCGTCCGGGAACACGCCTGGCCCGCTCCGAGAGACAAAGGGCGGCCAGCGGGCTCTCACGCATCAACTGGACCTGGGCCCCCAGGAGGAGCAGCTCACGTGCGCGCTCGGCAAAGAGCGCCTGCAGGAGAGGGTCTCCAGCTCCGCGCGCCTCCTGCTCCAGCGCGGACAATGCCAGCACAAAATTCGAGTTCTCTTTTACCGGTGCCCTTACGCGGTTGCTGACCCGAAGGAACCCGCCCGTCGAAGACCCGTTGAAAGCTCGCGCGACTTCACCCTGAATGAGGCCTGCGGCGAGATCCAGACCCTCTTGCCGGGCTGAAATCGCCAGCCACATCCACCGTCTCACCATCCACTGTTGCGACGGCTGGCGCTGCTGCGGCGCCGCATCGAGGCTGAGGATCTCGGAAAGCGCCATCTCGGAGCTCTCGAGAATCCGCTGCTGCCTTTCATCTGAGTTCGCACCCTCGTTTCCGACGAGACGTACGAACGCAGACTGAGCATGTCTTTTGTTGAGAGCGGCGAGTCTGATGCGTGCCTTTGTGGCCCATGCCGATGAGCCATCCAGCTCTAGATATCTCGCCCAGGAAGACCTCGCAGCTTCGTCGAAACGCAGTCGCTCGAGAACGTTGGCACGGGTCCAAGCAGTGGAAGGCGATTGATCCAGCCGCCATGCCCTCTCCGAACAGTCAAGAGCGATGAGGAAATGCAGATCTCCACCGCTTTGGCCGACTGCGTAGTGGGCAGCGGCCAAGTCATTCCAGACCGCGGCCGCTTGGTTCCGCGGATGCCTTTCGCCGAGGCGCGTCGCGGCGCGTAGAAGAGTGCGCACGGACGACCGAGCATTGCCTCGAAGCAGTTCCGCCACACCCTCAGCGTGAAGGGCCTCGAGGGGATCATCACGCGAGTCGCCGTAAAACTTCCGGGGAGTCCCCAAGTACGCGGAAAAGGCGGACCAATTCCGATGCAGTCCCTCCGCTAACACCCCGCGGTCGGTCAGCGGGACGCTGAGCCGAGTTTCCGTCTCTCGAACGGCAAGGGATCCAGAGGCTCGAAAAACCGGTGCCCTCGAGCTGTTTCCGCGACTGAGACAACTCGCGATCAGAACACTCGCCACGACTGCGACGCCAAGCAGCTTCGCGACGGACCTTGGTATGGGCATCTCGGCTCCCTCGATCATGAGAGCGCCGCCATGGCCCGATTCCCCATGCGGGTGAAACCGCTGGTCCGTTCCCGTACGGTTGACTCAACTCTCCGTGGAAACGTACCCCCAGCGTACGCCCGGCAGGAGCTCGAGTCGGCGCATCAGGAGGTCGAGGACGACGCCGATGACGCCGATGAGGATCATCCCGGAGACGACCAGGTCATAGCGGTTGCCGGCGTTGCGGGCGTCGATGATGAGGAAGCCGAGGCCGGAGTTGACGGCGATCATCTCTGCGGCGACCACCACCAGCCAGGCGATGCCCAGGGTGATGCGCATCCCGACGATGAGCTGCGGGAGGATGCCCGGCAGCACGACGCTGCGCACCAGCTCCCGCGAGGTCAACCCGAAATTGCGTCCCGCCGCGAGATGGACCGCCTCGATGTTGTGGACGGCGTTGATGGTGGTGAGCGTCAACGGCAGCAGCGAGGCCAGGAAGATCAGGAACACCGCCGAGACGTCGCCCACGCCGAACCAGAGGATGGCGATGGGAATCCACGCCAGCGGAGAGATTGGCCGCAGCAGTTGCAGGACGGGATTGACTGCCCGCTCCCCCCTCCCCCACAGCCCCAGCCACAATCCAAGGGGCACCGCGACCGCGAGCGCCGTCAAATAGCCCCAGGTCACCCGAAACAGACTGGCCACGACATAGCGGAAGAGCAGCCCCTTCTGCGCCAGCTCGAAGATGCCGCGCACGGCCTGCCACGGCGAAGGAACGAGCGTGCCGGAATTCGCGACCACGGCAAGGTGCCAGACCAGAACGAAAAGGGCGATCCCGGTGAAGGGGAGGAGAGGGCGGCGCAAGGGTCAGCGGAGGTTAGCAAAAAGGACGGCTGCGCAGGAAATCGCGTGACGTGTGCTCGTTCATCTCGAGTCGTGGAATCGTGCTCGCGTCGCTGCCGGACTGTTGCAGCAGTCCGTTCCATTCTTCAAGTGCCCGCCCTAAGAGCTGAGAAAGAAGGCTGTGCACGAGAGGGGACCGCGTTGCAGCGTCCTGCGACGCCTCAATGAACTCGTCTGGCCCGCATGCCGCGACCCGAATCACCTCCGCAATGATCGACGGGGTCGCAACGGAATCGACTCCTGAGCCCGAATGGCAACAGTTCGCAATGACCAGGATCCGCACGCCCGGTTGAAAACGGCTCAGGAGCGCGTCCAGTCCGTCGCCTCCATGGCGCAACAATGGGCGATCGAAGAGACACCAGGACTGTTGAAATCCAGCCCGTGTGCGGCCCGCCAGACCATGTCCACTGAAGGCCAGAACAAACGTGCTGCCGGGTCGGAGCGCTCCCGCTGTATCGAGGAGGGCTCGCGACACGCTGCCGGTCGTGGCCTGGTGATTGACCAGAAGATCCACAGACTCATACGCGCGTTTCTTGAAAGCATCTGCCAAGGCTCGCGCATCCGCCACGGCGCCGGGGAGGGGCAGTACGCTCCGGCCATAGCGAAAGGTGCTGACCTCCCCGAGTCCGATGATCAGGGCGTGTCGCCGGGCGGAACGAGGCGCCTGACTTCGATCGTATGAAGTTTGTGGCATCGCCGATCTCCCGATCGACGCTCATTCCTACTTCGAGACCGGCCCACAGAGTCCCCCTGCTACAGTCATGGTATGCACGTGACCTCGAGCCAGTCGGGGTACGGGTCTGCCGCCCTTGGAATCGAAATCGTACAGGTCATAAACGAGCTCCAGATGGGTCAATGGAGCGCCCGCCAAATCGTGCGAAGTGTCCGCACCCAGCAATTGACCCAGCGGTGCGTTGCCGGCCATGACAGTCCATGGCCCTTTGCCCGAGAGCGCAAAGTCGGTGACGTCGCCGGGCCCCGGCCCCTTGCCAACGCGAACCGTCGTGGCCGGCGCGCCGACCTCGTAATGGACGGTGAATCGGTTCGCGATCGTCACCTCTCCCTCAGCGCTCTGGATGAGAATCCCTCCCCCCGGGCCATCTGCCTCGCCACCGACCTCCCTGGCCGTGGAGACGTCGAGCCATCCCGAAGCAGCCTTGCTGGTGAGCTTCGTCACATCCGGGGAGAGCAGAAGGCCGGGAGCCAGCGTGCCCATGTCACATACACGCGTCTTCTCCGTGAAGTCGGGTTGTCCTAGCCCCGGTACCGGACCCATGACGGAGATCGTGTGGCCATCGAGAAACCAGGCATCAAAGGACCGGGGGTCGCCGGCGGCGTCGATGTCGAACCGAAAAGAAAACGTGGGAGACACGGCTGCCGGTGGGGCATACGTGCCCTGCTCGAACGCGATGAATGGCTGATGCGACTCGATGATGCTGCCGTCGTTGACGGACAGTCGCGGTTTGCGGCCGTCGGGAAACACAATCCGCTTGATCTGAGACACGTAATGGGTGATGCCATAGACTTCAATCTTGAGTTCCATTCAATGAATCCTTTCCGATTGCACCCCACCGATGAGTGTAAATGCCGCCCACGAGCGCACACGGCTCGAGGGGCTGGAGGCCGCGAGCATTTGCAACTGCGTTTCGCGGAGGGCCGCTGCCGGATCCATCCCCTTGGCGAGAAAGCCATGGAAGATCCTGGACCACTGGGCCGCCGCGTCGTCCTCGACATCCCAGTAGCTGGCGATGACAGCCGGAGCTCCCGCCGCCAAGAAAGCCCGCGCCAGAGTCGACGTGCCCTGATCGCTTTCGCCCAGTGGCTCTCGTCCACTGGCACAGGCCGCCAGGACCACCAGCCGCGTTGCACGAAGGTTCAGGTCACGGATGTCCTCTACCGTCAGCACGGGTCGCTTTCCGCGATCGGGCGCAAACACCAAGCGGGCAGCGGAGCCCTCCTCGCTTCCGGCATGCCCGGCAAAGTGAATGACTGAGGCCGTCGGTGCGGCCGCGAGGAACGCGGTGCTCGTCGCTGTACTTCCTTCCAGGATCTCCGTGGAGCGATACAGTGCTGCCACTTCCCGGACCTCCGCCGAAGACGCGAGGAGGGCACCTTCCGCTCCTGCACTCGCGGCGGATGTGGCCGGAGCGACGATGAGCGTGCGACCTCCAGCGAGGTGGCTTCGCTGGTCCCGGGCCAGGCAGGACACATAGACGTTGGCGCTGGGCGCGACCGACACGACGTGGCGCTCGACCAGAAACCTGCCGGTGGCAGGATCGCGGAGCGCGCCAAACGGAACCGCCGCCAACGGCGCATCCGGAATGAAGACCAGCCGGTCGTAAGAGCCCACCTGGGCAATCCACGGACGGATCACGGCGGTGTACAGAGCTTTCGATGCGGCGCTGGTCTCCTCCTCGGTTCCCGAGGTGACGGCGATTCGAAATTGATCGGCCAGTGCGGGAAGATCCTGGTCCGTCAGATCCTCGACGAGCCGGAGGCCCGTTCTCGACAGAAGCCAGACAGCAGGCTTGTCATCGATCCTGGCGTACGACACAAGCAGGGTATTCAACGGAAGGCTGCCCTGGATCGCACCGACCGAGATCAGAGACGCAGGGTCTCCGGGGCCTCGGGTCACATCGTCGAAAAGAGTGCGAGCCCGACCGCGCTCCAGCGCCTCGAACGCGTGGACTGAATCCCCGGCCCGGCAATAAGCAGTCGCGAGGACGTCATAGAGGCGACGGCGCTCCGACACGAAACTGCTGCGCCGTTCTTCATCGCTCAGACTGGCCCTTTCCTTCTCGAACTGACTGGCCCCTTCGAGCAGGACCGTGATTGCATCGGTCCATCGGTGCGCTCGCGCAAACTCGATGCCCTGGACGAGAAACAGTTGCGAGAGCCGGAAGGCGTCGTCGCGGGCCCGGGCGTGTGCGACCGCGGCCGCGAGGACTTGCTGTCTCTCCGCAAGATCGGACATCTTTGCGAGCCTTCCTTGCACGACCTCCGGCGCCTGTAATGCAAACTCGCTCAGTTTGCGATCGGGGATCTGGGAAACCAGCTTCCCTGCTTCCTCGAGATCCGCCGCGGATCGGGTTTCGTCGGAGATCGAACGATAGGCGGCGCTACGCCATAGTAAGGCTTCAAATCGGAGGTAGGGCTCCGGGGGATTCTCGCTCCCCGCAATCTGTCGCTCGAAGAACAGCAGAGCTACGAAGGGCAGTCCTTTGACAAGAGCGGCCCTGGCGGTCAGACCCAGGACCTCCACCAGATGCGGGTGCACGCGTCCCAGCGCGTCGATGTGCTCCAGGACCGCAAACCGCGCTTTCCACGCCGCGTCGTCGTCGCCCACGTACTGGTAGGCCTCGGAGAGCATGAGCAGCATCGACGTTACCGAGTCTGCCTCGCGGACACGATCGAACCGCTCACGGGCGCGCTCGTATTCGCCGATGGCGGACTGGGGATGTCCTTCACGAAGATACTGAAGCCCCCGAATCCAGCGCACCTGGGCTTCCAGCACGGGAAAAGAGTCCCAATCAAAAGATCGATCGGCCAGCCACGCGTCCGTTTCCGCCAAGACCCGTTTGAAGTCTCCGTGGCGGTCGCAGTTCAGGCGATACATCCGCGCAGTGTAGGCAACAGGACTTCCCGCACGCGACAGCGCCTCCTCCGCACTGGCCAGGAGCGGCCGAGCGCCGGTGAAGTCAAACCGGAGGTAATGATCCAGTGCGTCCGCGTATTGCGACAGCGCGCGGACGATGGACCTTCGCTGCAAAGGAGCGGAGCGATCGATATGCGCCACCGTGACGGCGAGCAAAGACTCTCCGCTGAAGCGGAGGATCGCGTTTCCGATCTCGCGACACAGAGACAGCCGCGCCGCGCCCGTATCGGAACCGTGATCGTCTCTCGCCCACTGAGGCATGGATGTCTTCTCGCAAAGTTTGCGGGCTTCCCCGGGGAATGCGCGCACGATACGGTCGATCTCGACTCGGTCGTTCGCGGACACGGCGCGCTCCAGGCGAGGCTGCTCGCGATCCCACAGCTCCATCGACGTAGGTTCTGCGAGCTTGCGTAACCGGATCCGCGCCTCCGTCGACCACGGCGACTGTCCGTCCAAAACCAGGTAATCGTTCCACGCGGCCCTGGCGGTCTCGCGCAGATGCAGGGCTTCGATGGCCAGGGCCCGGTTCCAGGCAGTCTCGGGAGTACGCTCGATACGCCACGCGCGTTCGGCGGCCTCAGCAGCCATTACGTAGTCGCGGGGCGACTGAGAATAGCCTGCACGCTCGTAATGCGCGGCCGCGACATCCACGAGCAGTCCTGCGTCACGTAAGGAGGCGATCCCGTCGGACCAGGCCACGCGCCTGGTCTGCTGTCGCACAGCGTCATCGAGAGTCTCCGTGGCGCCGTTCCAGTTCCGCAACAGCAGATGCGTGAGACCCCGCGCATGCAGGTCCGGCTCGCGCCGTTGCGAATGGCGGACGCGCTCAATGGCGGCCACCGCTTCGAGGACGGGCCGAGGCGCTTCGCCCAGCGGATCGGGTCCACTGCTTCCCCTCTTCCAGGGTCGATAAGGAAACCCGCCGGAGACTCGGGACTCGCTGGTCCGGTAGTCGAGCCGGGCCGCAGCGTCACGGAGCGCATCCGCAGAGGCCCGTCCGCGCGTGTTGCGCGTTCCTGCCAGAAACGCCCCGATCAAGACAACCCCCCCGGCGATCGGCAGGAGCCCTCTGATTCCGATCTCCATGCGGAGCTCTCCTCTGCGGCGTGTTTCGTCTGGCCTGTTGCGCTTCTAGTGGCGTGTCGAAGGCTGAAACCTTGACGCGACACTAGGGCCTAGGGCGATTGAAGGACGAAGAGTTTTCCGCGGGCTTCCTCCGACCACCTAGGCGAGTCGTCCAATTGGAGATACTGCTCCCACGCCCGCTTCGCTTGTTCATTCTGACCGGCGACCTTCAGCGCCAGGGCCCGATTCCAGGCTGTTTCGGGGGTCTGTGCGAGAGCCCAGGCACGTTCGGAGGCCTGCAACGCCTGCTGGGCATCTCCGGCGCTAGAACTCCAACGCGCGCGTTCGAGGTAGACCGCCGCAAGGTCGTTGCGCAGAGTCGGAGAGTCCGGCCCCAGCTGAATGGCCTGCTCCATCAATACCGCGGCCTCACTCCGATTTCCGCGGAGCAGCTTCGCCAGCGCGAGCGCATGAAGCTCCTTCCATGAGAGCCTCTTCTTTCCCTGCTCGATCTTGTTCTCCACGTCCGTGAGCAGCGCGTTCTCGAGACTGTTATCAGGGTTGTCTCCTCCCCCACGGGAGACCGAAAACGTCAAGTGTTTGAAGCCCACCAGACGCGATTCAATCGGCCTTTTGGGCAGGGCTTCGTAAGCCGTCCGCACCTCTGAGAGTCCGCCGGTCCAGCGAAAAACAATCTCCTCCCGAACCGGAGACAGAACCGGCGACAGAAACAGAACCACAACCGCCGCGGCGGCTGCGCTCCCAATGGGCACCCAGAAAAGACGGGTACGAGGGCGGATCTCGACCACGGCAGCGGTCTGGACGGGAGCTTCTGCCGAGACCTCCTCCCCCACTCCCAGCTCCTCCGCCGCCAGCACCAGATCGCGGCAGTCCCCGCATTCGGCGAGGTGCTCGACGACGCGCCGGCGGTCCTCCGGGTCCAGGCGGCCGTCGAGGAACGCGGCCAGGGTTTCTTCGCTTGGGCAGTTGGTCATGGCACTGACGGCCAAATCGAGGGTTTCTCTCATCCGCCGTTCGTCGAATTGGAGGGACGGAAATGTGGATTTTCCTGCCCTGTCAGAATCTCCAGCCGGATCTCCCGGTCACCCCGGCCGAGGAACTTCGCTGCGTCTGACTGCTTCACGCCCGCGGTTTCGAGCGCCACGCGCAGCCCCGCGAGTAATTTGTCCAGCCTCTTGTAGAGCTTCTTCTGATCCATATGCAGCATGCGGGCGATGTCCGCCACCGTACGGTTGTTCCAGAAGCGCAATTGCAGGATCAGCCGGTCTTCCGGCGGCAACGCGGCCAGAGTCCCGTCGATGCTTCCCGCCGCCATGCGCGCGGCGGCCTCGCTCTCGCGAGCCTCGACCCGGTCGAACCCGTCTTCCTCCACCACGGCCATTTCAGGCAGCAGTTCGTCCGAGACCATGGTCGGCCGCGGATTACGCTCGGGCAGCCGCACATACAACGACTCCAATTCGGACACCGTGTACTCCCCACCCTCCCGGGTGGTGAGAATCTGCACCGCCTCGTGGAATGTGAAGCCATCGCGCCACAGAAGACGTTCCAACAGCACCGCTTTCTCGCCCATCCGGCAGGCCTCGGCCGAAGGACGCCACCGCCCCCACTGCGCGATCCGCCACTGATGGCGGAGGCGCAGAATCACCGTCGTGAGGTACGTGGAGAAGGACGACCGGCCCTCGAACTTGCGCAGGATCGCGTAGTCGTCCTCGAAAAGACGCACGCGTACGACCTGGATGAACTCAGAGGTCTCTTCCGGATTGAGGTGCCCGCGCCGTCCGACGAAGGCGGCAATGCGCTCAATCGCATCGAGATGCTTTAGGTAGAGAGACTCCGCACTCATCGCTCGGACCGCCGGACGTGAAAGGACAGAAGACCACTATGGATGTCCGTTCAGTTTACCAGTTCGAGCGATTTACGGGCGCGGGAGATCGAGGCGGCTGCGAAGATCATCCTGACGGTCTCGAGCTTCCTGCGCCCACTTCGAGCTCGTGTCCAGGCGCAGATAGGCATCCCAGGCCTGATCGGCACCGCGGGGATCGCGCGTTTCCAAGCTCAGAGCCCGATTCCAAGCCGTCACCGGCGATTGATCCAGACTCCACGCTCGCTGTGCGACCTCGAACGCGGCGTCCTTCTTTTTGAGTGCGAGGTACGCATTGACCAGGTCCGTCAGCAGGCCCACGTCTTCGCAGGCGGCGATGGCCCGAGGGATCTCCGTGGTCCCCGTGGTGCTCATGAGCGCTTTCTCGAGCGATTCCACGGCCTGATCGGGGTGGTCGCCCGTCAGCAGATACGTCACTCCGAGACGGCGAAGGTCGCGGGCGGAAAGTGGGCCCTGCTGCTGCCGCGCCTCCAATTCGTGTTGCGCTTCCATCACGTCGGCGCGCGTAAAGTCATCCTCTTTGTCATTTGCTCCGCGTACACGGGGCGGGGACGGCTTGTACTCATCAAAGTCTTCACCGAGACGTGCCAGGGTCGGACGCCGCTCGATCGTGCTCGCCCTTTTGGCGAGAGCCCCCATTCCCGTCCGGTCAAAGAGGCGATCGCGCACGTCCGGGATCAGAAACACTACACAAAGGACCGCCGCCGCGGCCAGCAGCGGAGGCATCATGCGGGAGCGAAACCGGCCCCGCACCACCTTGTTTGCCTGCGGCACCACCTGGGCGGCCGCCAAGTCATCCGCCATCAGCATCGCGTCGCGACAGGCGGCGCAGTCCGCGAGATGCTCCACCACGGCCATTCGCGCCGCGCCATCCAGGCGCCCATCGATGAACGCGGCCAGCAACTCGTCATTCGGACAATCTTTCATCGTTACTCCGGCGGTCATTGCGCCCCCTCCCCGCCCTGGCTCTCATCCTCGTCTTCCGGCGAAGGCGCCGGTGGGTCCTGCGGACCGGGCAGAATGCCCAATCGGATCTCCTGGTCTCCGCGGCACAGGAGCTGCTCCACTTCCCGCTTGCTCACGCCGGCGGTTTCGAGCGCGCGTCGCAGAAGGGCGAATAGTTTATCGAGTCTCTTGTACAGCTTCTTCTGGTCGAGACGCAGTATGCGGGCGATGTCCGGCACCTTCTTGCAGTCCCAGAACCGCATCTGCAGGATCAGCCGGTCTTCGGCGTCCAACGTGAGCAGGGCCTTGTCGATGCTCTCCGCCGCCTGACGCGCCGTCCGCTCGCGATCGCGCAACTCCAGGCGGTCGTCGGCATCCCCGTCCACGGCCATTGCCGCGGCCGAGACCTCGTCAGAAACCAGCGACGGTCGCGGCGAACGGACCGGAAGGCGGAGGTAAATCGCCTCCAGCTCCTCGACCGTGTATTCGGCTCCCGAGCGCATGGTCAAGACCTTGACCGCTTCGTCGAACGTGTATCCATCGCGAGTGAGCATGCGCTCCAGCAGGACCGCCTTGCCTCCGAGACGCTTGGCTTCGGCCGAGGGACGCCATTTCCCCCACTGTTCCACCCGCCATTGATGAAACAGGCGAAGGATGACTGTGGTCAGGTAGGTGCTGAGCGACGATCGTCCTTCGAACTTGCGGATGATCGCGTAGTCGTCCTCGAACAGTTTCACCCGCGCGATCTGGACGAATTCCACGGTCTCGTCGGCATTGAGGCGGCCGCGCCGTGCGACGAACGCGGCGATGCGCTCGATACTGTCCACCTGTTGAAGGTACGTCGACTCGGGATTCATTGCTCTGCCGGGCGACCCGTCCGGGTCTGGAGTGCACACGATTTGGGAATCCTCGCAGTCTAGCAGCAACGGAGAACCTTCATCACCGGCAGGCTCCCGTCCCGTCATGACCTCCTGTTTCCCTCGAGCTCCGTCGTCATCCTGTAAACGATCGGCTTCGCCACGCGTGCGCTCAGACTCTTGCAGGCGAGGAAAGAGCTCATCCTCCTCGATCGGAACTGAACGTGAGAAAAGCCGCATCATCGTCCCTCAAACAACAGCGATCTGCGATCCGGAAATCATCGAAGAGCGCCGCGCGGTCGCGGGACTCGCTCTTCTGCCGTTCGAGCGCACACTTCTCTGCAAGTAGGGAGTGACGCGAGTCCGGAGATTCCCGCCCGGCGTCCGCAAAAACTTCAAATTTCTCCTTGACAAGAGTCATCTCTAGACTTAGTCTAACTCTCGTGCAAGTCGAAGACACCCTCCGCGAACGCGGCATCCAGCCCTCGGCGCAACGCGTGGCGGTGGCGGACTATGTTCTGCGCACGATCGAGCACCCCTCGGCGGATCTGGTCTGGAAGCGCGTCCGCGAGCGCTTCCCCTGGATTTCCCGCGCCACGGTCTACAACACGCTCAACCTCTTCGTGGAAAAGGGGCTCCTGCAACGCCTCTCCATCGCCGAAGACAGCATCGTCTTCGACCCCATCACCGCCACCCACCATCACTTCATCGACGAAGCCACCGGGGCCATTCATGACGTGCCCTGGGAGCGCGTCCAAGTCTGCAATCTCGATTCGCTGCATGACTACGAGATCCACGAGTACCAGGTCGTCATGCGCGGCAAGCTCAAATCAAAAGGAGAAAAGTAACGATGTTGACCGTAGGCGATAAGTTTCCCGAGTTCAATGTGACGGCGAACGTGGGCCGTGAGAAGGGCAAGGAGTTCAAGAACCTTGCGAACAAGGATTTCGCGGGCAAGTGGCTGGTCTTCTATGCCTACCCGAAAGACTTCACGTTCATCTGCCCGACCGAGATCGTGGAGTTCGGCAAGCACACGCAAGACTTCGCGGACCGCGATGCCATGGTCGTGGGCGGCTCGACGGACAACGAGTACTCGCATCTGGCGTGGCGCAACAATCACGCGGATCTGGCCGACCTCTCCACTCCGCTCGTGCACATCAATCCGACGCTGGCCAACGAGCTGGGCATCATCCACAAAGAAGGCGGCGTCGCGCTGCGGGTGACGTTCGTCGTCGATCCGGAAGGCACGATCCGCTCGGTGAGCGCATACGACCTCTCGGTCGGCCGCAACGTCGGCGAGGTGCTGCGCACGCTCGACGCACTGCAGTCCGATGAGCTCTGCCCCTGCAACTGGCAGAAGGGCGAAGAGACCATCAAGGTCGCGTAGCCCCGCCACGGCCGGCCGCTCAGGTTGGCCTTTGTCCACGTACTGTCGGGCTGACGCACGTGCCTCAGAGGAAATCTGATTCATTCACCGGGTTGCTGTGTTGCTGCTTGCTGTTTGCTGAAGTGCTGCCTGAACCCGGGCACCCTCAGCGACCCGCAAACCAGCAACACAGCAACCGCTTACTCCCCCCAATGAAAAGGAGTGCACTCCCCATGAGCTCCCTCGAAGCTCTTCGGACCACGATTCCCGACGTGGCCAAGGACATCCGGCTGAATTTGCAGAGCGTCTTCCAACCCGGACCTCTCACTCCGGCCCAACGCTGGGGCGTGGCCGTGGCTTCGGCCGTGGCTTCGCGCAACGTGACTTTGCGGGACGCGGTGATCGCCGATGCCGGCGCGGCCGTGGGCGGCGACGTGATCGAGGATGGCGTTGCCGCTGCCGCACTCATGGCCATGAACAACGTCTACTACCGCTTCCGGCACATGGTGGGAAAACCGTCTTACTCGCAAATGCCGGCACGCCTGCGGATGCAGCGCATCGTCCGGCCACTGACGAACAAGCCGGACTTCGAGCTCTTCTGCCTGGCCGTCAGCGCCATCAACGGATGCGAGATGTGTGTCCGCTCGCACGAGGACGTGGTCGTGAAGGGTGGCATCACCGAGGAGCAGGTCCATGACGCCATCCGCATCGCGGCGACCGTCCATGCCGCCGCCTTGTCCCTGGAGTTGCCGGTACTGGCAGCCGTGAGCGCGTGAGGCTTCGCGGTTGACCACGGACCCAATCGTGGACGGACCAAATCATGTCGCGAGCAGCCCAGAGGGGTCACGCGACGGTGACGATCCGGTCAAGCATCAGCGGGAACCGGACCCGACCAGGAAAGGGAGCCCCCGAATGACGGTTCCCCGAATGCAGCGAATGGCTTACACGGTGGTATTGTGCCTTGCCGCCATTGTGGTGGCGGCCCCTCGCAACTCGCCTGCTCGGTCTGCCGAGTGAAAGGAACATCTCATTTCGCCCCTTGAAGGAACTCTTCCCGTCCGCACTACCCCTATCGCCTCCAGCCTCGGCCCTGAGCCGTGGAAGGCTCCCTGGTGGAAACCCGCCAAAGGCGAGATGCCGACCTTCTTTTACATCATCCTCATCCATGTCCTTTCGCTCGTGGGACTGGTCTTCTTTCCGACGCCGGGCTGGAAGGTGTTGGTGGCCACGGTCGCCCTCGGCTGGATCGGCGGCCTCGGCGTCACGGTCGGCTATCACCGCGCACTCGCGCACACGGCCCTCCGGCTTCATCCGGTCGTGCGCCATCTGCTGATCTTCTTCGCCATGTTCAACGGCTCGGGGTCCCCCGATTCCTGGACGGCGAATCATCGCCAGCATCACGCTCGCGTAGAGACCCCCGAGGACATCTCCAGTCCCTGGGTGGGCGGCTTCTGGTGGTCGCACTTGCGCTGGCTGTGGCAGGCCGGCAATGTGCCGCTGGGACGCTGGTGCCCGGACCTCGACAAACCGGAATACCGCTTCTGGAACCGCATGCAGATCCCGATGCTGGCCGTGTCGGTGTTCGGCGGCCTGGCGTTCGGCTGGGCAGCGTTCTTCTGGCTCGGTCCGATGCGCCTGGTGATGTCTCTTCACGCCCAGTGTTTCGTGAACAGCATCGCCCACATGCGCGAAGGCCGGAAGCCCGGCGAGGACTCGTCGCAGAACATCATGTGGCTGGCGGTGCTGCACTTCTTCCAGGGAGAGAACTGGCACGGCAATCACCACGCGAAACCTTCGTCCGCGAAGTTCGGATGGAAGTTCTGGCAGGTCGACTTCGGCTGGTACACGATCGTCGTGCTGGAGCGCCTCGGCCTGGCCACCGCCGTCAAGCGGCCTCGCTGACGCAGTCGGTCACGGCTTCATCACAGAGTTCACAGCCCGACATAGCCGCCGCCTCTGTGGAGCGGTGGACTTTAGTCCACTGGGCACTCGCGAGGAGTGAGCCGTGAG
>JBDTOZ010000136.1:0-2133 GCA_039932995.1 Acidobacteriota bacterium
GGGGAGGTTATCAGTTGGCGGTTGGCAGCCGGTAGGAGCTTTGCGTTGCTGGTTGTCTGCTGGTTGCTGGTTGCTGGTTGTCTGCGGTTTTTCTCGATCTGCCAAGCAACCGAGTGCTGGCCATGGAACGTGAACAGAGGGGGCTCCGGGCATCCTGCCCGGAGCGGCTGCGGGCAAGATGCCCATAGGCGCTAACTTGAGGAGGACGGGGGGGCGTTGCGGGCCTCTGTGGAGCGGTGGACTTTAGTCCACCGGGCACTCGCGACGCGCGTGCCGAAGCCGGGTGAGGCGCTCGGGACGGCCGTGCCGGGAGCCTCGTTCAGTGACGCCGCCGCGACGGCAGAGGGGAAGTGTCTCGCGAGTGCCCGGTGGACTCAAGTCCACCGCTCCACAGAGGCTCCCCGCAGCGCCCTTCTCAAAGTTAGCGCCAATGGGCAAGATGCCCGCGCCCCCCACGTCTGAGTAACCGTGGGACACGCCATAGCAACCAGCAACCAGCAACCAGCAACCAGACGGCGGATCAGAGCTAGACTGGCCCGTATGACTTTCGATGAGACCTACAAGGCCGCGTATGGCTTCACCGATCCCGGCATCGAGGTCGGGCACATCCTGCGCGAGGGAGCGGCGACGGCGGACCTGCCCATCCGCATTCCGCTGCGAATGATGAACCGGCACGGCATGATCGCCGGCTCCACCGGCACCGGCAAGACGCGCACGCTGCAACTGCTGGCCGAAGGGCTCTCGCGGGCCGGGGTGCCGGTCTTTCTGGCCGATGTGAAGGGCGATCTGGCCGGCATGGCCATCCCGGGAGAAGCGAGCGAGCGGCTCCTCAAGCGCGCGGCCGGCGTGGGGCGGACCTTCACACCCGAGGCGTTCCCGGTGGAGTTCTTCAGCCTCACCGGGTTTCGCGGAACCCAGGTGCGGGCCACCGTGTCGTCATTCGGTCCGGTCCTGCTGGGCAAAGTGCTCGACCTCACCGAAGTGCAGCAGAGCGTCCTGGCCATGGTCTTCAAATACTGCGACGACCGTCGCATGCCTCTGCTCGACTTCGACGACCTCCGCGACGTCCTGAACTACCTCACTACCGACGGAAAAGCGGACCTGAAGGAGTATGGCGGCATGTCCGCCGCCACAGTGGGAGTGCTGGTCCGCAAGATGGTCGAACTGGAACAGCAAGGCGCGGCGAAGTTCTTCGGCGAGCCGGAGCTGGACATCCAGGATCTGTTGCGCACCGTCGACGGCAAGGGTGTGGTGAGCATCCTCTCGCTGGCCGACGTCCAGGACAAGCCGCGGCTCTACTCGACGTTTCTCATGTGGCTCCTGGGCCAGTTCTACGAGCGGATGCCCGAGGTGGGTGACGCGGAGAAGCCCAAGCTGGTTTTCTTTTTCGACGAAGCTCACCAACTGTTCGACGACGCTTCCTCCGCGCTGGTGGAGCACATCGAACAGGTGGCGCGCCTGATCCGCTCGAAGGGCATCGGCGTCTTTTTCATCACGCAGACCCCGAAGGACGTCGACGAGGACGTGCTGGCGCAGCTCGGCAATCGCGTGCAGCACGCCATCCGTGCGTTCACGCCGAAGGATGCCAAGGACGTGAAGGCCACTGCCTCCACATTCCCGGAGAGCGAGTTCGTCGACGTCCCGAAATCGCTGACCACTCTCGGCATCGGCGAGGCGCTTGTGACGGTGCTCAACCCCAAGGGTGTCCCGACGATCGTGGCCGCCGCACAGATCCTGGCACCCAGCTCGTCGATGAGCGCCATCGACGACGCCCAGTACGGACGCACCATTGCCGCGTCGCAGATCGCCCGGAAATACGCGACCGCGATCAACCGCGAGAGCGCCCACGAGATCCTGCAGAAGAAGCTCGAGGAGAGTGCCGCCGCCGCGGCAGAGGAAGCCCAGGCGGCGAAGCAGGAATCGGACGACGCCTGGAGGACGCAGTCCCGCGCGCCGGCAGCGCCGCGCCGCACGGCGGCGCCCCGGGCCCGCCAGTCCGCGGTCGAGCGTACGATGCAGAACGTGGCTCGTCAGGCCACGCGCACGGTCACCCAGCAGATCGTGAGAGGGATTTTCGGCATGCTGAAGGGACGGTGAGGCTTCGCCGTTGCTGGTTGTGGGTTGCTGGTTATC
>JBDTOZ010000137.1:0-3642 GCA_039932995.1 Acidobacteriota bacterium
TTGGCTACCGCCGCCTACGGCGGCTTTGGTAGCGGCTCCGCCGCGCTGTGAGACTGTGAGACTGGGATGACGAATGGCCGAGTCGCCGACTCGACGGCTCGACGACTCGAAGACTTGACGACTCGAAGACGCGAAGACTTGACGACTCGACGACTTGGCAGCCGTGCGATGATTCCCGATCATGAGCGACGAAAAGAAAATCATTGCCGTCATTGGAGCCACCGGTGCGCAGGGGGGAGGGCTGGTGCGGGCCATCCTCGCCGATTCGGATGGCGGGTTTGCCGCGCGCGCCATCACGCGCGACGTGAATTCGGAGAAGGCCAGGGCGCTGGCCGCGCTGGGTGTGGAGGTCGTGGCCGGGGATGTCGACGACGCCGACAGTCTGCGAAAGGCCTTCGAAGGTGCGTTCGGGGCGTTCTGCGTCACGTTCTTCTGGGATCACTTCTCGCCGGAGCGGGAGATGGCGCAGGCGCGGGCCATGGCCACGGCGGCGCGGGTGACGGGATTGCAGCATGTGATCTGGTCCACGCTCGAGGACACGCGCCTGCTGGTGCCGCTCAGCGATGAGCGCATGCCCACCCTTCAGGAAAAGTACAAAGTCCCGCATTTCGACGGGAAAGGGGAGTCGGACGCAATCTTCACCGAGATGGGGATTCCGACCACGTTCCTGCTCACGTCATTTTTCTGGGACAACTTCATCTACTTCGGGATGGCTCCGCAGCGCGGCGCCGACGGAAAGCTCAGCATCACCATTCCCATGGGCGACGCCAAACTTCCAGGCATCGCTGCCGAAGACATCGGACGGGCAGCCTACGGAATCTTCAAAAAGGGAGAGGAGACCCTCGGACGCACGATCGGAATTGCCGGTGAGCATCTGACCGGCGCAGAGATGGCCGCGGCCTTTTCGAAAATTGCCGGCGAGGAAGTGCGCAACAACGCCGTCGAGCCGGCGGTCTTCCGCACGTTCGGTTTTCCGGGAGCGGACGACCTCGGCAACATGTTCCAGTACAAACACGACTTCGAGGCCCAGTTCTGCGCCGCCCGCGACGTCGAAGCCACCCGCGCCCTCAATCCCAGGCTGCAGTCGTTCGCGCAGTTTCTGGAGGCAAACAAGGAGAAGATCACCATTCCGTGATTGGCTGGGGCCGTCGAGTCTTCGAGTCGTCGAGTCGCCAAGTCGACGAGTCGTCGAGTCGCCAAGTGGACGGACGAGACCACGGAGTCTCACAGTCGCACAGTCTCATAGGAGTTCGACTGGTCCACGTTGCGCCTATGAGACTCTGAGACTATGAACCTGTGAGACCGATCGACTCGACGACCCGACGGCTCGACGACTCGACGACTCGACGACGGAGTTTCACAGCAGTCTCACAGTCTCACAGTCGCATAGGCTCGACTGGCCCGTGTTGCGCCTATGAGACTCTGAGACTATGAACCTGTGAGACTGAACGACTCGACGACTTGAAGACTCGACGACTCGACGACTCGACGACGAGAGACGAGAGACGAGAAGACGAAAGACGAGAAGGAAAGCGTTACGGCCTCACGGCCCGCCTGCGCGCCGGCGTCGCCGGCGTCTGCGACGCCTTCCATTCGCGAAGCAGCGTGCGCAGCGCCTCGGGGGCATTCTGCGGGGGAGCGTGTCCATCCTGGTCGTGGGTGTTGACGCCGTGGCAGGAGCCGCAGACGCGCACCTCGCCCGGTTGGAACGTGAGCCAGTAGCGCTCGCGGACTACGGGCGTCCCCGCGGGATCCGTGGTCTGCCACGACAGGGCGCGGCGCGCCGGGACCAGCGCCGCCACCGAGCCGTCCGCGGCGATCTTCACCGTCGAGGAATGGCGAGCCAGCACGCGCCGTCCGGGACGCGGTGACTGCGTGCCTCCGGTGCCGCGGAGCTGCTCGGCCTGAAAGAGCTGCAGCTCCGAGAGATCGTAGACCTTGCCGGAAGGTGGGGTGCCGGCCGTGCCGCTCACGCGGAGCTTGTACGGTTGCTGCTTGTCCGCGACGTCGCGCGTGGTCACGTCCCGGCTGACGATGGCCGCAAGATTGCGCGCGGCCAGGTCGGCGCGGAAGCGCGCCGGATCGACGCCTTCCTCGCGGAAGACTCGCGCTTCCGGCTCTTCGAGCGGTGTCGTGCGCGCCACCGGACGGGTCCGCGCGCGCACTTCCACCGGATGCAACTCCCAGAGCGCGCCGGTGAAGCTCTGCATCTGATCGGGATTCCACCAGGTCACGGTGGCCTGCATTCCGGGCGTCAGCGGCTCGCCGCTGAGAGTCTCGATGCGGAAGGCAAAGGCGGACTTGGGCGTGTGCACGGCCAGCATCGTCCCGTTGGCCAGAGGGAGGGGATCGCGCCAGAAGCCGTTGGCGTCGCTCTTCGGAGTGACGTACTGCACCTGGATCTGATCCGCGGGCCGGCCCGGCTCCGCGTCGAGGCTGACCAGTTGTCCCGATCCGAAGGTGTCGAACTCCGGCGCATCCGTCCCCACATAGCGGCCCGCGCGCGACGGGTCTTCACGGATCTGGAAGAGGTTCTGAATCTCGTTCCGGTTCATCCGCCCGCTGGTGGCGTCGCTGAACTCACGCAGGGAGGCATCGTCATTGAGGCTGCGGTTGAAATAGCGGTGCAGCTCATGGCGGCCGATGTGGTTCAGCGTCTCTTCCGCGGAGCCGTCCTCGTTGATCTCCCACGGGAAGAAGTGATTGATGCTCAAGCCCTCGAGGTTCGTGCCCGAGAGCAGGTCGGCACGGCTGCTGCGCGGTTCGGGGAACACCTCCACGCGCTGATCGAGACGGGCCGCGCCGGCCGTCTCATCGGCGTAATCGAAGGTGCCGTACTGGTTGCCTTCGAGCGCGTCCGTGTCGGCCTGCTGATCGCGCTGGAGGTGGTCCCAACGCGTGAAGAGGATGCGGCCGAAGCTGTCGACGAACGGCGTGAAGGCGCCCGACGGAGTGTGGTTGAGGAGGCGCAGATCGCCGGTGGCGGAGTCGAGACTCCAGATACCCGTGACCGTGGGCGCTTCCTCGTATTCGTCGAGCTGCGGATAGAGGTGCCGCTCGCCGCCGCGGGGACGGTCGCTGGTGAAGAGGATGCGGTCGTCGGTGCCGTAGAACGGGCTGACGTTGTTGTAATTCGCCGGCTGGTTGGGGATCTTGCGGATGGAGGGCGTGTCGCCCTTGCCCAGTCCGGTGATCTCGTACATCTGCCAGTAATGCTCGCCCCATTCGTACTGGCGCGGGGGCGCGCCAACGACCATGCTGAAGAGCGCTTTGGTGCCGCTCCAGTGCACGGCAGGCTCGCGCACGGCGATGCCTTGCGCGTTCTGCATGCCTTCCACGCCATACCCGGCGGCGCGGGTGAGGTTCTTGAGCGAGCCGTCGGGATAGCGGATCCAGAGATCGCCGCCGCGCGGCACGGCGTCGATGGCGGCGCGATGATTGCCGAAGGTCGAGGTGATGGTGGTGAAATCCTCAGTGACCGGGACCTGGGTCACGAAGAGGATCGGATTCACGATCGCGACAGCAGCGAGGAGGACGAACTTCATGCCGGAATCATGGACCGTCCCGGCGGGCAGGACCGTGACGGGGGACACGCGCAGCGAAAGGCCAGCCGCTCACAGCTTGACGTCACGTACGCGTTCG
>JBDTOZ010000138.1:0-4673 GCA_039932995.1 Acidobacteriota bacterium
ACGGGCCAGCCGGCGAGGACGCCGGCGCTCCAATGCTCCGCCTGCAAATCTTCGCATCGCGCGAAGAAACTCGACGTTCTCCGGAGTAGTACAGGGACCGCGGGTGTGTCGACCCGGCCGTAATCTCACGCTACCGCCGGAACAGGTTCTTCAAGATGAACAGTGCATTGGCGGGACGTTCGGCGAGGCGGCGCATGAGGTATGGGTACCACTCGGTGCCGAAGGGGATGTAGACGCGCATGCGCCAGCCGTCTTTGACCAGTTGTTCCTGGAGGTCGCGGCGGACGCCGTAGAGCATCTGGAACTCGAAGGCGCCGGCGGGGATGTTCTCGGCGCGGGCGAAGGCGATGGTGGCGTCGATCATCTTCGGGTCGTGCGTGGCGATGCCGTGGTAGGTCCCGCTCTTCAGGAGGATCTTCATCAGGCTCACGAAGTTGCCGTCGACGTCGGCTTTGTCCTGGAAGGCGATCTCCGCCGCCTCTTTGTAGGCCCCTTTGCAGAGCCGGATGCGGATGCCTTCGGCGCACAGTTGCCGGACGTCGCTCTCGCTGCGGTGGAGGTAGGCCTGAATGACGGCGCCCACGTGTCCGGCGTTGCCCGGCTGGCGGTGGAGCTCGAAGACGATGTCCAGGGTCTTCTGCGTGTACGGCGAGCCTTCCATGTCCACCCGCACGAAGTTGTCGATACGCGCGGCGTGGACCACGAGCTCCCCGGCGATCTTACGGGCCAGCGCTTCGTCGAGGTCGAGGCCCATGTGGGTGAGCTTCATGCTCACGTTGGCGTTGAGCTTCCGCACGACGAGCTGGTCGAGCATCTCGTGATAGAGCTGCGCGCTGTGGTGGGCTTCCTCGAGGTTGGTGACGTTCTCGCCGAGGTTGTCGACGCTGACGCTCATGTCCTTGCGGTTGGTCTCGACGGTGGCCTGCAAGGCCTCCTCGACGGACATGCCGGCCACGAAGCGGCCGGAGAGGCGGCGGCCGATGCGGGACCGTTCGGCGACGGAGCGGAGCATGCGGCTCTCGGAGAGGGCGATGAAGAAGGCTCGGAACATGCGGTGGTGTCAGCTCGCCTTGGCGACGGTGAGGGCACAGACGCGGGAGGCGCCGCCTTGCACGAGCGCGTTGGCGCAGGC
Source organism: Acidobacteriota bacterium (assembly GCA_039932995.1). GTDB lineage: Bacteria > Acidobacteriota > Thermoanaerobaculia > Gp7-AA8 > Gp7-AA8 > QHVT01. Next base: position 1,133 of record JBDTOZ010000138.1, read on the forward strand.
GCGCAGCGTTTCCCCGGTGGTGCAGATGTCGTCGATGACGAGGATGGCTTTTCCTTTCACGCGGGATGAGGCGGCGAACGCTCCGCGGACGTTGGCCGCGCGTTCGCGCCGGGGAAGCGTGGACTGCGTGGCGCGCTCCTGACGGCGCGCCAACAGCGTCATATCACAACGGATGCCGAGGCGGCGCGCGAGCGCGCGGGCCAGGAGCTCGGCCTGGTTGTAGCCGCGCCGGCGCTCTTTGTGCCGCCCCATCGGCACTCCCACCACGGCGTCGAAGGCGAGGTCTCCCCTCTCTCGCAGGGTCCGTTCGAGGAGGGAGGCCAGGGCGTCGTCGAGGAAGTCGTGGCGCCGGAACTTGAGCGCCACCAGCAACCGCTCCAAAGGATCGCGATAGTGCCCGTAGGCATCGCACCACGCGAGAGGGAGCGGATCCGCGAAGCATTGTATGCAGGTCGCCGATTGTGTGCTGGCGCTGGCCGGGCTCTGCTCCGGAGGTTGCTGCGGATCGCCGGCGGTGACCAGGGGCAGCGGCAACGCGCAGGAGACGCACTTGGCGGAGGTGATTTTCGGCAAGGCACTCCAGCAAATGGCACAGCACGAGGCCGTGCGCTCACGCCAGGGAAGCTCGCGGCGGCAGACCACGCACCAGGAGGGCAGAACGATTCGCAGCGCCTCGCGTCCTACTAACGACAACGCGCTGGCGCCCGCCCGGAGAGCAGCCGAGGGGCCGAATCGCACGCGCGCATTGTACTCATGCACCAAGAGGAGAGTGACTTTGAAGAACCTCGAATCCTCCCGTATAGTGCCGCCCATGAAACGGACCCTTTTTGCCATGGTGCTGCTCGCGGCCTGCGCGACCCCCGCGTTCGCGCAGTCTTCCAACGAGTTCGGCATCCTCGTGGGCGGCAGCCGGCGCTTCGTCGATGCGGACGACATCCCGGGCGACGACGCCTTCCTCGAGAGCAACTTCGCGCTGAGCAACAACTCGGTGGAGCTGTACTGGTCCATGCCCATCGAGCCCGGACTGAACCTCCGTTTCAAGGGTGGCCGCATCTCCACGCAGATCGCCATCCCCTCCGAGGAACCGAATCCCGAGCACCCTGAGGACCCGTTGCTGAACCGCAGAGATGTCGAAGGGGAAGTGATGCACGCGGAGACGGACGTCGAGTACCAGTTCAGCGAGCCTTTCGGCTCCAGCGGCCTGTTTGCCGGCCTCGGCTTTTACCGGCTCTCCGCTCCCAGCGAAGATTCGCGGACGACCTGGGGAGTCCACGCGGGAGTGAACGCCGACTTTCCGATCACGCGCCGCTACGGCGTGATCCTGGAGGCCGCCTACCACTGGACCCACGCCGAATTCGAGCCCCGCTACATGACCGTCAGCGGCGGTTTGCGAGTCTCTTTCTAGGCGGCACGGCCGCCGTCGCTGGTTGGCAATAGGCGGCACGGCCGCCGGCGCTGGTTGGCATAGCCTTGGGCACGTACGGCCGCTCCGTCGGTGCGTCCTCGCGAAAACATTCTGCCGCGCACGATCCTAACCCGCTGGTTGCCGACCACAAACTCCCCACTACCGGCGGGTGGGAACGCGCATTGCTCTCTCCTCCTGTGGTTAGAGAAAGACCATAAGGAGAATCCATGGCTCAAGATGGAGACAAAAAGAGTGGTTCCGGGTCGCGCCATGTGCGCGACGTGATGACGGCGAACCCGGAGTGCGTCGGCGAGAAGGACAGTCTGCGCGACGTTGCCCGCATCATGAAAGACAAGGACACCGGGGTCGTGCCCGTGGTGGACGGCAAGAAGATCCTCGGCCTGATCACCGACCGCGACATCGTCGTGCGCGGCCTGGCCGAGGGGAAGAACCTCGACAGCGCCCCACTGTCGGAGATCATGACCTCCAGCGTGCGCAGCGTCCGTGACGACGCCTCGGTGAACGACGCGCTGGCCATGATGACCAGCGCCGAGATCCGCCGCGTGCCGGTCGTCAACAGCGAGAACGAGCTCGTCGGAATCCTCTCCCTCGGCGACATCGCCGCCGAAGGCAACCAGGACGGCAAGGTCGGCAGCGCCATCGAGGACATCAGCGAGGCACCGCCGAACAACTAAAGCACGGTTGGCGGTTGGCGGTTGGCGGGAGCATGAGGCCAAGCGCGATGAACGACCGACATCTGGCTCGCTTTCCGTTGGCGCCCTCGTTCCCCCGCCAACCGCCAACCGTCAACCGCCAACTGCCACCTGCCAACCGGCAGGAATGCGGCCCCTGCCACGGTCCGTTCCTCATGCCGTGAAAACGTCCATCCTCCTCACGCTCACGCTCGTGGTCTGCGCGCCCCTGTTCGCGATCGACGTCGATCCGAAGCTGGACAAGGCCATCCGCGCGTCTCTGCCGGTTTGTGCGGATGCGAAGGTCTCGTACGAGGCCGTCCCGCTCAAACTGCCCGCACACTTCACGGGCGTGATGGTGGAGATCAAGAGCGAGCGTCCCACCTGCGGCGGCCAGATGATCGCCGCGCTCTCCCCCACCGGCGGCCTGTTCCTCGGCTCTCCCTGGCCGATCGAGGGCGAAGAGGGGAACACCGTGGAGGAGAAGCTCGCGGCGTTCACCGTGCGCAATCTCCACGAGGCCATGACCGTCACCGTCGATCGCACCCCCACCGAGGATGGCTTGTGGCCGGTGACGCTGATGCAGACCACCGAGGCCGGCAAACTGCCCATGCTCGGATTCGCGGATCCGCAGGGCAAGATCTTCTTCTTCGGGCCCTTCCGCCGCATGAACGGCGACCTCTCCGCGCAACGCGCGAAGCTCCTGGAGCCGTTCCTGGCCAATTCGCCGACCAAGGGCAAGGGTCCGGTGACGATCATCGAGTTCTCCGATTTCCAGTGCCCCTCCTGCCGCCGTTCCTCGGGATACGTCGACGCCATTCTCGAGAAGCATCCGGACCAGGTGCGCTACATCCGCTTCGACATGCCGCTGGCCATGCACCCGTGGGCCTTCCCCGCCGCTCTGGCCGGACGGGCCATCTATCGACAGCAGCCCGAGCTCTTCTGGCAGTACAAGAAGAATGTCTATGACAGCCAGAGCGAGATGACGGCCTTCGTGTTCTGGGACTGGGCCCGTCACTGGGTCGAGGATCACGACCTCGACCTCAAGCGCTACGACGCCGACCTGGCCGATGAGGCGCTCAAGACGCAGCTCCTGAAAGGCGCCGGCACCGCGCTTTCCAACGACGTCCGCGCCACTCCCACCTACATGGTCAACGGAACGCTCGTCGACTACGGCGACGAAGGGAAGGCGCTGGCCGAGTACGTGGACAAGTTGCTGACGAAGTAGGCGCGGCCGGCGACCGTTCTTCATTGTGGGGCTTCGGGCTTCGTGCCCATAACGCGCTGACTTTGAGAAGGGCATGGGACTGATTTCGGCTCGGCGCAAGGAATAGCGGCCGGCGGTCCCGCTGGAGATCGGAGCAAGACCGCTGACGCGCGAAGGCGCGCTCCACAATGTAGCCCCGGGCTGGGCCCGGGGAACGCGGGGTGTCCGTGTGGTGCG
>JBDTOZ010000139.1:0-16939 GCA_039932995.1 Acidobacteriota bacterium
CGGGGAAGCCCTGCCTGCCGGCTCGCGCCTCTGGTCGAAGGCCGGCTGGACCAGCGAAGTCCGCCACGACGTGGCCTATGTCGAGCTGCCCAATGGACGCAAGCTGATCCTGGTCATCTTCACGAGAGGCACTGCCGACGATGTCACTCTGATCCCCGCGATCACGAGGAGCGTGCTGGCCGAGCTGGGCCCTTCGTAGGGTCTTCGAGTCGTCGAGTCTTCGAGTCTTCGAGTCGTTCAGTCTCACAGCGCGGACTGCGCCCTCAACCCAAGGAACGCCGGCGTCTCGCCGGCTGGCTGTGCGGCGTCCTCGCCGCGGGCGGGGGAAAGCGTGCGAGGGGCAGTAATCACCGCTCTCGCAAGAAAGGCTCGCGGGCGAGACGCCCACAGGCCAGCCGGCGAGGACGCCGGCGTTCCAATGCTCCGCATGCAAATCTTCGGTCGCGCGAAGAAAATCGAGGTTAGTAGTACAGGAGACTCCGCGGTCACCCCTATGAGACTCTGAGACTATGAGCCTATGAGGCTCGACGACTCGAAGGCTCGACGACTCGAAGGCTCGACGACTCGAAGACAAGACGACTCGAAGACGCGAAGACGCGAAGACAGGCCGCCTAGAACTTGAACGAGTTCAGCAGCGTGGGCAGCTCTCCCTCTTGGCCGAGGTCCTCGGGCTTCTCGAGTGCGGGATTCAGGGACGTGCCCATCATCATGAAGGACACGCCCTTCGTGCCGTCGGGGGTGGGGATGAAGACCGTGCGGGTGTAAACGTCGATCCGCTTGCCATCGGCCTCCACCCAGCCCGCATAGAGCGCCTCATGTCCGTTGTACGCGCCGATCCGGGTGGGGCCCTCGGAGATCTTCTTGAAGTCCTTGAACTGTTGCGAGAACTGTCCCTCGATCTGGGTGAGGACCTGGCGGTAGAGGGCCTGGTTCTCCGCCTCCGATCCCGCGGGACGGAAATAGCCGACGTTGAGGTTCTCCCACGTCTTCCCCTCCGCGCGCCGCTCGGCCGTCACGAAGTTGATGTTGTCGGGGTCCGAGGTCTTCAGGTCCCAGGTCTTTGGGTAATCGAACGAGAAGTCGACGTAACTCTCGGCCAGATTGCCGGTCCGTCCCTCGCGCGTGTTCTGGTAGTGCGCGAGGTCGGCGGCGCGGAGCGAAGGAATGCCGCCGCGATAGCCGATGAAGAAGACCGCCAGCATCGCCGCGCCGGCGATCATGCTCAGGCAGCCGCAGCCTCCCAGGATTTTCCAGGCGTTTTTCATGTCAGGCCTTGTAGACGAGACGCGCCACGTCATCGCTGATGATGAGCGTATCTCCCGGTGTGAGCCGCGCCTGACCGATGCGCGTGCCGATGGTGTTGAGGTAGGTCCCGTTCGTCGACGACTGATCGATGGCCATCACCGCACCCTCGCGGACGCCGACCCAGACGTGCCGCTTGGAGACGCTGAGGTCTTCGATCACCACCTGCGCCAGCGTGCGATCGCGGCCGATGTAGAACCCGTCCATGAGGATCGGGAAGACCTGTCCTTCCACGCGTCCGGAGATCCCATGCAGCGATCCCAGTCCGAGCTTTTGCGCCACGACCGTCGCGTCCGTGTTCGAGGTGGCCGACGGCACGGTGAAGGGTGGGGGCGCGGGGGCGGCGGCAGGAGGCGGCGGAGCGGCAGCGCGCGGGGGTGGCGGCGGTGGGGGCGGTGGGGGAGGCGCCGGCTGGGGCTGAGGCTGGGGTGCGACGGGCCGGCCGGGAGGAACGGGAGGCGCCATCGGCCGCGGTTGCGGCTGAGGCCTCGGCCCCACGTTTTTTGCGGCCTTGCTGCGCGCGATCAGAAAGATGACCACTGACGCCACCAGCAACAGGAAGCCGAGAAGCAGGAGCAACGTGCCGCCGACGAGGAGCAGGGTCTTCATCGAACCTCTCTTGAATTTGGATGACTGCGGAACATCATAATCGTTTCGGGCGGCTCTTACCTGCCACCTGCCACCGGAGCCACCTGCCGAGCGGATACCATCCCCGCGTGTACACCTCCGTCATCGCTAAGGAACTGAACCTTCAACCTCAGCAGGTCGAGCGAACCCTCGAGCTGCAGGCAGGGGGCGCGACCGTCCCCTTCATCGCCCGCTATCGCAAAGAAGCCACTGGCAACCTCGACGAAGTGGCCATTCAGGCCATTCTCGACCGTTCCGCGGAGCTCCAAGAGCTCCATGAACGGCGCGGGACCATCCTGCGCTCCATCGAGGAGCAGGGGAAGCTGACGCCGGCTCTTGCGCAAAGCATCGAGGCCGCGAAGACGCGCACCGAGTTGGAAGATCTCTATCTGCCCTATCGTCCGAAACGGCGCACGCGGGCCACGATCGCGAAGGAGAAAGGGCTGGAGCCTCTGGCCGACTATCTGGCGGGAGTGGGGCCTTCTCCCGGTCCGCATTCGCAGGAGGACCTGGCCGGAGCGCGGGACATCCTGGCCGAGCGCGTGGCCGAGGATGCCGAGCTGCGCAGGTTTGCGCGCGCGGTGGCGTCGCGCAAAGGCGTGCTGGCCTCCACCGTCCTCTCGGACAAGAAGGAGAGCCGCAGCAAGTTCGAGATGTACTACGAGCACCGTGAGCCTTTGGCCGCGGCACCCTCTCACCGGGCGCTGGCGATCTTCCGCGGGGAGGCCGAAGATTTTCTCAACGTGCGCCTCCGCTTTCCCGACGAGGAAATCGTCAACGGGTTGAAGGCGCGCTCTTCGAAGACGCGCTCGCCGCTTCCGCAGCAGCGCGACCAGGCGGTCGAAGATGCGTGGAAACGCCTGCTCTCCGTCTCGCTGGAAGGCGAGTTGCGCACGGAGCTCAAAGGGCGCGCGGACGGCCAGGCCATCGAAGTCTTCGCGCAGAATCTGCGCAACCTCCTGCTGGCACCACCGGCAGGCAATCGTCGCGTGCTCGCGCTCGATCCAGGCCTGCGCACGGGGACGAAGCTGGCCATGCTCGATGAGACCGGGAAGCTTCTGGAGACGGCCACGCTTTACAGCGAGCGCTCCGCGGGCGAGCGAGCCGGAGCCGAGGCGGCGCTGCGGCGCATGGTGGAGCGGCATCGTCCGGACTTGATCGCCGTCGGCAACGGCACCGGCTCCCGCGAGGCCGAAGCCTTCGTCCGCGCCAGTGTCAGCGGGATCCCGGTCGTCTCCGTCTCCGAGCAGGGGGCTTCGATCTATTCTGCTTCGGCGGTGGCGCGCGAGGAGTTCCCCGATCTCGACGTCTCGCTGCGCGGCGCGGTCTCGATCGGCCGCCGCCTCCAGGATCCCCTCGGCGAGCTGGTCAAGCTCGATCCCAAGTCCATCGGCGTCGGCCAATACCAGCACGACGTCAATCAGCCGTTGCTGCGCAAGAAGCTCGGTGAAGTGGTGGACTGGTGCGTCAATCAAGTGGGCGTCGACGCCAACACCGCCTCGGCCGAGCTCCTCGAGCACGTCTCCGGCATCGGACCCGTCCTGGCCCGCCGCATCGTCGAGCATCGCAACGGCAACGGCGCGTTCGCTTCGCGAAAGCAGATCCTCGACGTCCGCGGCCTCGGCGCGCGCGCATTCGAGCAGTGCGCCGGCTTCCTGCGCATTCGCAATGCCCACCCCCTCGACGACAGCGCCGTGCATCCCGAACGCTACGCCCTGGTCGAGCGCATGGCCAGAGACCACGGGATGGACGTGCGCGCGCTGGCGGGCAACGCCGCCGCGGTGGAGCGCATCGCGTGGCGGAGCTACGTGGCCGAGGACGTCGGCGAGCCCACGCTGCGGGACATCCTGAGCGAGCTGAAAAAGCCCGGTCGCGATCCACGTGGATCCTTCGAGCCGCCCAGCTTTCGCGACGACGTGCAGACCCTCGAGCAGCTCCGCGACGGCATGGTCCTCGACGGCGTCGTCACCAACGTGACCGCCTTCGGCGCCTTCGTCGACGTGGGCGTCCACCAGGATGGCCTGGTGCACGTCTCCCAACTGGCCGCCAACTACGTGCGCGATCCGCATCAGGTCGTGCGCGTGGGAGACCGGGTCACCGTGAAAGTAGTCAGCGTCGACCTGGCCCGCCGCCGCGTTGCGTTGTCGATGAAGGGGTGAGGGGCGGTCGGCAGAGCGGGATCACGCGCGGGTCGGGAGGGAGACGTGCCAGTGGAGCGGTGGACTTTAGTCCACCGAGGCTCTTGCGAGACACTTCCCCTCTGCCGTCGCGGCGGTGTCACTGAACGAGGCTCCCGGCACGGCCGTCCCGAGAGCCTCACCCGGCTTCGGCACGCGCGTCGCGAGTGCCCGGTGGACTCAAGTCCACCGCTCCACCAGACGAGAGTCCACCGCTCCACCAGACGAGAGTCCACCGCGGGCAGGATGCCCGCGGCCCCTTACCGTAGTGCCTTGGCGCGATGAACCATGGGGCGGCGGGCATCCTGCCCGGCGTCGTTCGTGCGCGTGTCGGCAAGGACGCCGGCGCTCCAACTCGAGCCCAGCAACCAGCAACCAGCAACCAGCTCTTACCTCACGAACAGGCGCACCCACACGGCACCCAGGAGCTCCTCGGCGCGGGTGGCGTCGCCCAGGATGCGGGTGAGGGCTTCGCGGCGGGGGAGGAGGATCGAGCGGAGCACGCCCAGGATCTCGGCGTCGTCGGCGTCCGCGAAAGGGGTGAGGAGCTTGGCGGTCTCGTCGAGGATGGCCCGAACGTCGTCGCCGGCCGGGGTCTCGGGCGAGATGGCGGCGGCGATGAGCGCTCCTTTGGAAGGCCAGCGGCGGTAGACGGTGGTCTTGGCCACTCCGGCGCGGTCGGCGATGGCGTCGACGGTCAGCTCGCGGTAGCCGCGCTCGGCCAGGAGGGTTCGCGCGACAGTGAGGATCGCGTCGTCCGCTCCCGCGCGGCGGGGGCGGCCCCGGCCGCGTTTCTCTTCATTCACGGGACGCATCATCGCATTTGGCCCGGATCGCTCATCTCGAACGAATCCCGTGACCTGCAGTGATAGACGGCCACCATCCTTTCTTTTTCCGTCTCACTCGAGCTTCGTCGCTTCGATGAGCATGGCCAGGCCGGTCTCCTCCCGCCGAATGGACACGTTGCCGCGGCCGATGCCGGCCTGCTCGCAGAGGCGGTAGATGTCTTCCTCCCTTCGTTCGAGCAGCGACCAGTTGCCGAAGTATTCGATCAGGGGACGATAGGGATTGCCGGCCGCGATGTTGGTGAAGAAGAACACGCCCCCCGCGGCGAGCAGCCGGTAGGCGACCTGGATGAGCAAGACCGCGGCGCGGTCATCGAGATAGTCGAACAGGCCGCCGGAGAGGACCAGGTCGAAGGCCCCCCGCGGCAGACGCCGGGTCGTGGAGATGGCGTCGCCCTGGCGGAAGGTGCAGAGCGACTCGACTTCGCGCAGCGCGGTGCGTGAGAATTTCAGTGCGTCCTCATCGATGTCGTTGAGCCAGATCTCGCCGGCCAGGCCCGGCAACTGTTCGCGGATCAGGCGCAGGTCGGGACAGCTCCCGCAGGCGATGGAGGCGATGCGCGTTTTTCCGGGAGCGGTGAGCAGGGTGCGCAGGATGCGCGCGGCCTGATGCTGGACCTTGTTCCGATGCTGCTGCGCGATGGCGCGGCTCAATGCGTAGGCTTCACACGAACGGGCCAGCCGGTCCTGGGCCTGGTTCGTGCCGGCCACCAGGTACTCGACGGTCTCGAAATCGCCGGGATAGCCGCGCGGCCACTGTTGGAGACGGGCCACGAAGGGAGAGCGTGCGTGAACGCGCCGCACCGGCTCGAGGATGTGCACGATCTCGTCATGGGTCAGGTCGGCTTTCTCACAGGTGAGAATGGCCGCGCAGAGCTGATGGACGACCGCCAGCAGCCGGTGATACAGCTCCTCCTCCCGGACCGCGGTGTGCTCGAGCGTCATGAAATCGGAGACATGGCGCTGCAGCTCATCCACGGCTTGCTCACGTCTCTCCGACTGGGCGACGATCTCCGGATCGGTCAAGATCGGGTCCTCCATCCACGCTGCGGCCTCTCTCATGCATGGTGGGAGGGACGGACGACGGAGATTCCCCTTTCGTCGCATAGGATTTCGCAATGAAGACTTTTTCGATTGGCGGCGATCTTTCGGTAAACCGGCTCGGCTTCGGCGCGATGCGCATCACCGGACCCGGCGTCTGGGGCCCGCCCGCGGACCGCGCGGAGGCCCTTCGCGTGTTGCAGCGGGCCGTGGACCTGGGCGTGAACCTGATCGACACGGCGGAGTCGTACGGTCCGAACGTCAGTGAAGAGCTGATCGCCGAAGCACTGCACCCCTATCCGAAGGGGCTGGTCATCGCCACCAAGGCCGGCTTCGACCGCACCGGTCCGAACCAATGGGTGATGAATGCCCGCCCGGAGCGCTTGCGGGCCGGCCTGGAAGGCAGTCTGCGCCGGCTGCGTCTCGACACGATCGATCTCTTTCAGTTGCACCGGATCGATCCTCAAGTGCCGGAGGAAGAGCAATTCGGCTTCCTGGCGGAGGCGCAACGCGCCGGGACGATCCGGCACATCGGCCTCTCGGAAGTGACCTCGGCGCAGATCGAGCGCGCCCGGACATTCTTCCCAGTGGCCACGGTGCAGAACCGCTACAACCTCGAGGATCGCGAGTGGGAGAACGAGCTGGCCTTCTGCGAGCGCGAGAACATCGGCTTCATCCCGTGGTTTCCGCTGGCCGTGGGCAAGCTGGCGGGTGCGGGTGGCAAGCTCGCCCACATCGCCAAAAAGCACAACGCCACGCCGTCTCAGATCGCACTGGCCTGGCTCCTCCGCCACTCTCCGGTGATGCTGCCCATCCCCGGCACATCGAAGGTGAAACACCTCGAGGAAAACATGATGGGCGAGAAGATCGAGCTGTCCGATGAGGAAGCGGCCTTGTGAACCGTGTTGCTGGTTGCTGGTTGCTGGTTGTCTGAGGTTTTGCGCCTGGACGGCATGTCCTGGAACTTAGAACTGCCGACTGCCGAGTGCCGACTTGACTTCATGTGCAAAGCCCCAGACAACCAGCAACCAGCAACCAGCAACCAGCAACGAAATTCAGTCGCCGGATCCGACGAACACGAGCTCCGTTCCGGGGTGGTCGAGCCAGTCGATGGACTCGAGTTGCGCGAAGCGGCGGCCGCGGAAGCGTTGCTGGAGTGCCGAAGGAAGGGGAGCGGGCAACGGCACGTGGAGCTCGACATCGTCGAAGAGCTGCCCTTGGAGGTCGGGCGGTTCGTCCAGACCCCAGGCGGCCACGTCGGGATTGGCGACGGTGATGATGTAGTCCGCGTGTTTCTCCATTTCCATGTGCGAGGCGAGGGGATCGCCGGGGACGCGCTCCGCATGCCAGCGCAGATGGGCGTGCGAATGGTGAACCTCCACCTCATACGCCCCCTCGGCCAGCGGACGGGCGGCCGGCAGATGGCGCGATCCGCGTGTGGCCGTCCCGTACGTCTGCGCGGCCAGAGCGGCCTGCATGTCCTCGGGTGTGAGAACGAGGTCGACGAATCCCCAGAAACGGTCCCGTTTCGCGGAGCGGGCCAGGCGCTTCCGTCCAATGACGATCAGGCGCTCGAACGGCGATCCGGCGGGCGTCAGCAGCAGGAGCAGACGCTGCACCTCTTCGGATCCCTCACGCGCCTGTTCTTGCACCCGAGGGCGATACATGAGAGCCATCGAGCCCTGCTCGAGCACCTGGACTGCCTCTAAGAGATTCGATCGCGCCATAGTCCTCTTCTCTTCAAACGGGATGCCCTAATCGCCGGCCACGAGGGCCGTCATTTGCCACCCGGCGGCGGTCTTGTTGAATCCGGCCCGGTAGTCGATGGGACTGCGCAGCGACTTCGACTCCACGAAGCCGGTCCGGCCGTCCACCTTCACCTTGGTCCACGGTTCCCCGCTGCCCGGCGCGGAGGCGCGCTCGACGATGTTTCGCGAGAGCGAAGCCACCACGGGAGCGTCGTCGTTGGCAGACTCGCGCAGCGGCACGCCTTCTCCGATGACGGCCAGGGTGCTGAAAGAATCTTGCGCGTCGGGATAGGTGCTGTAGACATACGGAGCCCAGAAGGCCGCGTTGCCGTCGCCTTGGAACGTTCCGCCGAGAGTCAGGATCTGCTCGAGCTCCTCGAGCATGCCCGGCTTGGCCAGCATGTTCTGGAGCTCGGCACTGCCGCCGCCGCTGCCGAACGAAGTGCGAATCTTCGGGTCGGCCAATGCGGCGACGCCCTTGGCGTCATGAGCGCGGACTGCAGTGAGGAGGCGTTCCCTGTACGCGGCGAATGTGGCGTCGCGCGAACCTTCGTCGACAAAGGCCAGGGTTGGACCGCCGGCCGCTGGGACCGCTGGCTTGCTGCCGTCCACCTGTCCGGTGCCGGTGACAGTCGTGGTCGCTGTGTCGGTAGCGACCTCGGCAGCGGGCGCGGTCGACGACTCCGGCGGGGTGGCCCGCTCTACGGAATCACGACTGCAAGCGGCCAGCGCAAGCACAAGGATCGTGAAGGTGAGATTCTTCATCCTGAAGTCATTAGCAGATCCTGCGCCGTCCGGTGGGGCGACGGTGTGATCGTCGCGAGGCGCGTGGGTTGCAATCGATGTTTTCATGGCACGCGGATGGGAAAGCAAGTCAGTCGAATCACAGCAGAGCGAAACGTTTGGACGGAGCCGCGGAAGCAAGCCGACCCGCGAAGAGATCGAGCAGCGACAGAAGCGGGAGAGCCTCCAGCTCTCGCGCGGACGCGTCTCCCGTGAGCTCGAGAACGCTCGTACCCCTGTACACCGTACAGCGCTCGAAAACGCGCTGAGATATCTGGACGACGAGCTGCGTAAGGTGTAGGCGGTTGCTGGTTGCTGGTTGTCTGGGGTGTTGCGCCTGGACGTTCGCTCGCTCTCGAATTGAACCGTGGTGCAGACGAGAGACCGCAGACAACCAGCAACACAGCAACCAGCAACCAGCAAAGCCACCCCCGCTGTACACTCTCGGCATCCATGAACACGATCCTCGCTGTGCTGGGGCTGGCCGTCGTGCTGGGGATTACCGCGGCGGTGTGGGGGAAGCGACATGCCCGCAACTATCAGCGGGAGCGGCGCATCCACATCGATCAGTTCAAGCTCAAGCGGCGCCACGCCGAGATCGAGCTGGAAGTCTTCGGGAGTCCGGAGATCGTTCGAGCCGTGCAGACGTACGCGAAGGAGCATCACGTTTCCGTCGAGGACGCGCGGGCGCATGCGAAGAGGTATCTGCAGGAGATCGTCCCGAAGTTCAACCTCCTCGCGTACTACCGCATCGGCGCTCCGGTGGCGCGGGCCATCATGCACTTTCTCTATCGCGTGGTGGTCGAGCGCAAGCCGGTGCGCGACTTCAACGACAAGGCCCGTGGCTCGGCCGTGGTGTACATCATCAACCACCGCTCCAACGCCGACTACGTGCTGGTCGCGCACATGCTGTTCAAGTTCATTTCCCTCTCGTACGCCATCGGAGAGTGGGCTCGGGTCTGGCCGCTGAATCACGTCTTCAAGTGGTTCGGAGGCTACTTCGTCCGGCGACGGTATCGGGAGCCGCTCTATCACGCAATTCTCTCCAGCTTCGTGCAGACCATCACTCGCCATGGAGTGACCCAGGGAGTCTTCATCGAGGGAGGCCTCACGCGCGACGGCGCGTTTCAGAAGCCGAAGCTGGGGATGCTGGACTATCTGGTCACGGCCAAGCGCGATCCGGAGTTCACGCAGCGTCTCTACTTCATGCCCACGGCCGTGAACTTCGACCGCGTGCTCGAAGACCGCAACCTCACCGAGGAGCTCCTGGGCCGCGAAGAGCGCTCCACGCGCGGGGAGAAACTGAAGACGACCTTCGATTACCTGTTCCGCAATTTCTTCCGCGGTCTGTTCAAGCGGTTCAAGCGCTACGGCTATGCCGTGGTCTCGTTCGGACAGCCGATCTCGGTGGACGACTTCGTGCGCGACCATCCGGGAGTGCTGGCGCCGGCGTTCGAGGATCGGAAGGCCGACCTGCAGAAACTGGCCGACCTGGTCATGAGCGAGATCTCCAAGGCGCTTGCGCCCACACCGGTCTCGCTCGTGGCCACACTGTTCGCCCGGCAGGAAGTGCTGACCGAGGAACAGATCCTCAGTGGATTGGCCTCGTTGCGTGAGGAGTTCCGTGAGCGTCCCTGGCTCCTGCGCGAGAAGACCCCGAAGGAGATGTGGAAAGCCGCGCGGCACGTGCTGGAGCTGCGTCACCTCATCGTGCCGGTGGAGCAGTGGCGTGACGACCTCTTCGACCGCGGCGGCGTGCCGGAGATCGAGGATGCCTGGCAGTGGAACCCGCACCAGCGCCTGCTGCGCGAGTACTACGCGAACGCGTTGATGCCGTATGAAGCGGTGAAACGGCGCGGCTGGCCGGAGCGGAAACCCCGCGACGCCCAAGCCGTTGCCGCCGCCCGGGCCGCTGCGACGTAGCCGGTTGGTTGGCGGTTGACGGTTGGCGGTTGGCGGGAGCGCCGCCGCGATTCGCGTTTTAGGATGGGTTCCTGACTATGGCCAGCGAGCCGTCTTCTCCCGGCTGAGTCCGGCGCCAGGTCGCTGAACGCGCCTTGGCGCGTCCGGGCGGGAGCGCAGCAACCGCCAACCGCCAACCGCCAACCGCCAACCGCCAACCGCCAACCGCCAACCGCCTTTGCCTTTTCCACTCGCGGCAAATATGCTCCGGGAGCGATGCCTCTCAACACCTTCGACACCCTCGACTCCTTCGACCTCGGCAATGGTAAGCAGGGGAAGTTCTACTCACTCCCGAAGCTCGAACAGGCCGGGATCGGCCCCATCTCCCGCCTTCCCATCAGCATCCGCGTCGTCCTCGAATCCGTGCTGCGCAACGTGGATGGGCGGAAGATCAGTGAGCACGACGTGCGCACTCTGGCCAACTGGTCCAGTGGCGGCGAGCGTACCGATGAGATTCCGTTCATGGTCGCCCGCGTGCTCCTGCAGGACTTCACCGGTGTGCCGCTGCTGGTCGATCTGGCGGCCATGCGCAGCGCCGCGCAGCGGGCCGGCAACGACCCGCGCGTCATCGAGCCGCTCGTGCCGGTGGATCTGGTCATCGATCACTCGGTGCAGGTCGACTTCTCCAACCGTTCCGACGCGCTCGCGCTGAACATGGACATCGAGTTCAAGCGCAACCGGCAGCGTTACCAGTTCCTCAAGTGGGGCATGCAAGCCTTCAACGGCTTCCAGGTGGTCCCTCCCGGAATCGGCATCGTCCATCAGGTCAATCTCGAATACCTGGCCCGTGGGGTCCTGGAGAAGGAAGGGGTCTGGTACCCGGACACGCTCGTGGGCACCGACTCGCACACGACCATGATCAACGGCCTGGGCATCGTGGCCTGGGGCGTGGGCGGCATCGAGGCCGAGGCCGGGATGCTTGGTCAACCTGTGTACTTCCTCACCCCGGACGTGGTCGGGGTTCATCTCACCGGGAAGCTCCGCGAAGGCGTCACCGCCACCGACCTGGTGCTGACCATCACCCAGCTCCTCCGTCACGCGAAGGTGGTCGGCAAGTTCGTCGAGTATTTCGGCGAAGGGGCGCAGTCGCTGGCCGTAGCCGACCGGGCCACCATCGCCAACATGGCCCCCGAGTACGGCGCGACCATGGGCTACTTCCCGATCGATGAGGAAACCTGCCGCTACCTCGAGCTGACCGGACGAAGCCAAGAGCAGATCGACACGTTCCGCAATTACTACAAGGCCCAGGGGATGTTCGGCATCCCGAGCAAGGGACAGGTCCAGTACACGAAAGTGCTCGAGCTCGACCTCGGCACGGTGCGTGGCTCGGTGGCCGGACCGAAGCGGCCGCAGGACCGGATCGAGATCGACGTTCTCAAGCCGACGTTCGTGAACATGCTCCAGGCCGAAGCGCCCAACGGCTATGGGAAGACGGCCGCGGAGATCGAGCGCAAGGTCAAGACCATCGTCGGCGCGACCGCGACCACGGAGCATGTGGAAGGGGGAGGGGAGCAGGAGAGCGAGTCCATCCCTCAAGGGGCCAGCAAGCGCAATACGAGCGAGGTGACCGAGTCGGAGATGGTCGGCAACCGGCCTTCCCCGGACCGTGTCGACGCGGCCGCGTTTGCCGCGGATACGCCCACGCACGTGGCCGACCTCCATCACGGCGACGTCCTCATCGCCGCCATCACCTCCTGCACCAACACCTCGAATCCCACGGTGATGCTGGCCGCGGGACTGCTCGCGCAGAAAGCCGTCGCGCGCGGGCTGCGCGTGCCCCCGGTGGTGAAGACGTCGCTGGCTCCTGGCTCGCGCGTCGTCACCGAGTACTACCGCAAGTCCGGCCTGCAGACCGCCCTGGACACGCTCGGCTTTCAGACCGTCGGCTACGGCTGCACCACCTGCATCGGGAACTCCGGCCCCCTCGATCCGCGAGTGGAGGACGCCATTACGCGCCACGACCTGATCGGCGTGTCGGTGCTCAGCGGCAACCGCAACTTCGAAGCGCGCGTGCACCAGTCCATCAAGGCGAACTTCCTCATGTCGCCTCCGTTGGTGGTGGCCTTCGCACTGGCGGGGCGCATCGACATCGACCTCACCAAAGAGCCCCTCGGCCGCGGCACCGATGGACAGGACGTCTTTCTGCGCGACATCTGGCCCTCGCAGGAGGAAGTGCGCAACGTCCTGAAGGATGCCCTCGCGCCCGAGGACTTCCACAAGATGTACACGAACTTCGAGGACAACAACCCTCTCTGGAACGCCATCCCTTCGTCGACCGGACAACTCTACGAATGGGATGCGGCCTCGACGTACATCCAGGAGCCGCCCTTCTTCGAGAACCTGGACATCCCGGCGGCCGGCGCCGCGGAGATTCGTAATGCGCGCCCGCTGGCGATCTTCGGCGACTCAGTGACCACCGATCACATCAGCCCGGCCGGCTCGATCAAGGCTTCCTCCCCCGCGGGGCGTTACCTCATCGAGAACGGTGTCGAGCCCCAGGACTTCAACAGCTACGGCTCGCGCCGCGGCAACGACCGCGTGATGACCCGGGGCACGTTCGCGAACGTGCGCATCAAGAACCTGATGGTGCCGGGCGTGGAAGGCGG
This sequence comes from Acidobacteriota bacterium, assembly GCA_039932995.1. Lineage (GTDB taxonomy): Bacteria > Acidobacteriota > Thermoanaerobaculia > Gp7-AA8 > Gp7-AA8 > QHVT01. The sequence continues at coordinate 13,092 of JBDTOZ010000139.1, forward strand.
GGTCACGGTCCACTACCCCTCGGGAGAGCGTCTGGCCATCTATGACGCGGCCATGAAGTACGCGCAGGATGCGACGCCGCTGATGGTCATCGCCGGCCACGAGTACGGCACCGGCAGCTCGCGCGACTGGGCGGCCAAGGGAACCAAGCTCCTCGGCGTGCGCGCCGTGGTGGCCGCGAGCTTCGAGCGCATCCACCGCTCCAACCTCGTGGGCATGGGCGTGTTGCCGCTGCAGTTCGAGGAGGGAACGAACGCGCAGACCCTGTCGCTGGACGGGACCGAGATGTTCGACATCGCCGGCACCGAGGGACCCTTGCGCCCGCGGCAGAAAGCGACGCTGCGCATTCACCGCAAGAACGGCACGACCGATGACGTGCCGGTGACGGTGCGCATCGACACCCCCATCGAGGTCGACTATTACGACAACGGCGGGATCCTGCCGTTCGTGCTCAAGCAGTTGACGGCCTCGTAGGCGGCACGGCCGCCATCCGGTGGACTAGAGGCCACCGCGGGCAGGATGCCCGCGGCCCCTTACAGAGGTGCCTCGGCGCGATGAGCCATGGGGCGCGGGCATCCTGCCCGGCGCGCTTCCCGCGTCCAATGGCCAAACTCCAGGGGCGGCACGGCGGGCAGCGCTGTCGGCTCTGCGATAGAGTCCGCGGCGCATGAAATACGCCGCGCTGGCCCTGCTCCTGGTTTTCTCGACGCCGCTCTTCGCGGAGAAGAAGCCACTCACGCTCGACGCGTTGTACGACCCGAAGACGATGGTCCGATTCAGTGGAGCCGTGCAGCGCGGCTTCGACTGGGTCGACGACACGACCTTCGCGTGGCCTCGCACGGATGCGGACGGCACGCTCGTCGAGTGGCGGCTGTTCGATCTGGCCACCGGGAAGGAGCGGGCGTACTTCGACGGCGGCAGGATGCAGCATGCCCTCGAGCAGACAGGCCTCTCCGCCGATGCGGCGAAGGATGCGTCGCGCGCCAGCAACCTCAACTTCGATGCAAAGAAAGCCAGGGTGCTGATCAGCGCCGGTGACGACCTCTACGTCTACTCGTTCGGAAAGAACGAGGCCGTGCGGCTCACTTCCACCGCGGGTCCGGAAGAGGAGGCCACGTTCAGTCCGGATGGACAGCGCGTCGCCTTCGTGAGGGGCAACAACCTCTTCGTCACCGACCTGGCCGGCCGCGAGCGACAGCTCACCACCGACGGCTCGGACAAGCTCCTCAACGGAAAGCTCGACTACGTCTATCAGGAGGAGATCTTCGGCCGGGGAATCTTCAAGGCGTACTGGTGGAGTCCGGACTCGTCGCGCCTGGCCTTCCTGCGCCTCGACGAGCGGGACGTGCCCGAGTACACGATCGTCGACGATGTCGACTACCACCCGAACGTCAAGGTCTTCCCGTATCCAAAGCCCGGGGATCCGAATCCGCGCGTGCAGTTGAAGATCGCTCCCGCCGTCGGCGGTCCCATCGTGACGGTGGACGGCGAGCGCTACTCGGCCGGCGAGCACCTGATCGTCGACGTGACCTGGGCTCCGGATGGGACGCTCACGTATCAGGTGCAGAATCGCGAGCAGACCTGGCTCGATCTCGCCGCTGCGACGACTTCCGGTTCCAGCAAGACCCTCATTCACGAGACCACTCCGGCCTGGGTGGATCCGCTGGCGCCGCCCACCTGGCTGGCCGACGGAACGTTCCTCTGGCAGTCGGAGCGCTCCGGCTTCCGCCATCTGTATCACTACCAGCCCGACGGCAAGCTGCTGGGCCAGGTCACGAAGGGGGAGTGGGAAGTCCGCGAGCTCCACGGCGCCGACGCTTCCTTCGTCTACTTCTCGGGAACCGAGCACGGGCCGCTGGGCCGCGACGTGTACCGGATCAAGCTCGACGGAAGCGGACTGCAGCGCCTCTCCACGACCGAGGGGACGCACACCGCCACCTTCAGCCCGCGGTTCGGCTACTTCATCGACAAATGGAGCGACGTCAACACTCCGGATCAGGTGCGCGTCTACCGCAACGACGGAGACCTGATGCGCGTGCTCGACGCGAATCCGGTCCCGGCGCTGGCCGAATACGAGTTGCCGCGACCTGAGTTCCTGCAGGTGAAGACGCGTGACGGCTTTCCGATGGAGGCCATGCTCATCCGTCCGACGAACTTCGACCCCGCGAAAAAGTATCCGGTCTATCAGTCGCTTTACGGTGGGCCGCACGCGCAGAGGGTGAACAACCGTTGGGGCGGACAGGGGATCCAGTCGACGATCTTCCTGCAGTTCCTGGCGCAGCAGGGCGTCGTGATCTGGGTCGTGGACAACCGCACCGCCAGCGGCAAGGGCGCACAGTCAGCGTGGCCGGCCTGGAAGAACCTCGGCGAGCTGGAGCTCCGCGACTACGAGGACGCCATCGCCTGGGTGAAGAAGCAGCCTTACGTCGACGGCGACCGCGTGGCTCTCTTCGGCTGGAGCTACGGCGGCTTCATGGTGTCGTACGCGCTGACGCACAGTACGTCCTTCTCAGCCGGCATCGCCGGTGCACCGGTCACGGACTGGCGCAGCTATGACTCGGTCTACACCGAGCGGCTCATGCTCATGCCGCAGAACAATCCCGAGGGCTATCGCAAGGCGTCCCCGCGCTTCGCGGCCAAGGACCTGCACGGCCATCTGCTCATCCTGCACGGGACCACCGACGACAACGTCCACCCGCAGAACACCATCCAGTTCTCTCGCGAGCTGCAGCAGGCCGGGAAGACGTTCGAGCTGATGATGTATCCACGCACTCGCCATGGCGTGCTGGACAAGAAAGCCGTGTATCACCTGCAGAAGACCGTGATGGAGTTCCTGGAGAGGCGGCTCTTGAAGTAGGGAGCTTGGACGTCCCGGCTTCGCTCCGCGGATGCATTCGCAATGTCCGCGGAGGATGCAGACGAACGCGCGAGTATCCTGAGCGGGTGAAGGATCGCCACGCCGACGACTGGGAAGAGCTCGCGCAGCGCGAGCCCTACTTTGCCGTCCTCACGAACGAAGGCTATCTGGGGGCGGGCGGCAATCGCGAAGCGACCGCGGCCTTCTTCGAAACGGGGGAGGCCGACGTGGCCGCCTTGCTCCCGGCCCTCGAGACCATGTTGGGACGGCCCGTTCCGCTCGGTTCCGTGCTCGACTTCGGATGTGGCGTGGGCCGCTTGACCTTGCCGCTGGCACGGCGCGCGAGCAAGGTCACCGGCTGCGACATCGCTCCGACCATGCTCGCCCACGCCCGGGACAATGCCATCGCGGCCGGGATCACGAACGTCTCCTTTCTCCAGAGCGATGCCCTGGCCGGTTTGCCGGAGGGGCAGTTCGAGTTCGTCTGTTCGTTGCTGGTGCTCCAGCACATTCCGCCCGAGGCCGGCTACACCATTCTGCGGAGCCTGTTACGCCTGCTCGCGCCGGGTGGCGTGGCGGCGCTGCATGTCACGTTCGAGCGTCCCGGCGGGGGGATCCGCCGCCTGGCGCGCATGGTGCGGGGACGCTCCCGCTTCGTCCACCGGGTCATCGGGGTGGTCCGTCACGACCGCCTGCGACTGCCCTACATGCAGATGAACGAGTACGACGAGCGCATCGTGCTGCGCTGTGTCGAGGCGGCCGGCGCCCGCGCGGTGGGCCGCTTCCCCACCCAACACGGCGATACGGGGGGCGCGGTGCTGGTCGTGGAGAAGGCGCGCTCGGAGGGACCGGTGGCGTCCTGAACGGCTGACGCGCCAAGGCGCGGGCGGGCTCGGCCCCATACGCGCTAACTTTGAGAAGGACGTGAGGGTGCGGGCGGGGCCTCTGTGGAGCGGTGGACTCGAGTCCACCGTCGCTCTCGCGAGGATCGGC
>JBDTOZ010000140.1:0-10087 GCA_039932995.1 Acidobacteriota bacterium
TGGGGGCGAAGGACAGAAGCCGGATAAGGCGCCTTATCGGCTTCTGGCCGTAGCCGCCAACGTGCCCTTGCGGAGCGGCGAGGGGGAAGCGTGCAGACGAAGACTCCGGGACCACGAAGCGGCACCCGTGCAACCGGAGGGGGGAGCCGCGGCGCGACTGTTGCCCGCGCGCACGGTCGCATTCCTTTTCGCGCGAGGGTGGCAACAGACGTGCGGCGGCTCAGGGCGGGGGAACGTTCATTCTCGCGACACTGCAAGCGCGGCGCGGACGTTGCCGCGCGCACGGTCGCATTCCTTCTCGCGCGCGCCTGCAACGGCCGTGACGCGCGTCCGAGTCGCGTCGTTGGCTTTCGCGATGAGCGTGCAGGTCCGCGCGGGGGAGAAGCGCGGCGCAACGTTTGCCCGCGCTGCCCGCGGCGGATCACTGCACGCGCCGCAGCAAGCGATGTGACGCGCTTCGGGTGGCGGGTGTGCGTCCGCGACGAACCGCGATTCGAAGCCGGGCGGGTGTGAAGCGCCGGCGCGGTTTTCGCCGCTCAGCCGCGCCCGGCTTGCGCAGACGCCCTGCGAAAAACGTGACGGCGAGTGGGGGTCGCGCGAGCTACGCCTCGTAGAAACGAAGGCGTAGCGATTAGCTGGCTCGCCTCTTCGGCGGCGTTACTCCAGGCTCGCGTGACGGCATCGCCTTGATCACCGACCGCAGCAGCTCGTTGACCGCTTCGGACGACTGAAAGACGTCGGCCACGTCCTCGTCGAGAACCACGGCCACGACCGATTTCCCCTTGAGCCGCTTGGCAAAGCGGTTCGGACGTTTGAACTCCAGATCGTATTCCGGCCGCAGTTCGTCGGGTGCTTCAGAGGATGAGGTCTTCTTCATATCTTCTGCGCTCTTTTCTCGCCGCTTGCCGTGCATGAATGATACGGATCGAGTCGCCGCGCTCGGTGAAGCTTACCAGCAGCAACCGCCCTTCGACAGAGAGTCCGCAGATCAGCTCGCGATGCTCGCCGATCGAATGATCCGGATCATCGTCGATCCTGGCGTTGTCATCGTAAAAGACGGTGGTCGCCTCTTCGAACGTCACGCCGTGCTTTTCGAAGTTCGTCTTCGCTTTGTTCGGATCCCATTCGAACCGGATCTCATCATCCTCACTCATGATGTGTGGATTCTAGCGACTGGTGAGCGCGCGTCGTGCAGACCAAAAACAAAGGGTCAGTTTCGCTTCGGCCGAACCCGCATCGACGCAACGCTCATAACTCGCTGGATTCCTCTTGAGCAGCTTCAGCAGCTAAAGATGAAAGCAGTTCTTCCTTCTCCAGCATCTCCTCGACGTCGCCGCTCAGCGCCACCGCATCGACCCGCTGCAGCTTGGCTCCTGGATGCGAGATCTCATGTACGAGCTTGAGCTTTCGAATGGCCACACGCGTATAGATCTCGGTGGTCGAGAGCTGAGCGTGTCCGAGCATGGCCTGGACGAAGCGGATGTCAGCCCCGCCGTCGAGCATCATCGTGGCCATCGTGTGCCGGAAGATGTGCGCCGAGATTGTGCGCTTGAGGCCTGCCGCTTTCGCCGCAGCGCGTACGATGTTCGAGACCCGTTCGGGGACGAGAGCCACACGGAACATTGTCAGAAAGAGATGCCCCGAGTCTGGCTCCATCGCGAGCTGCGGTCGCGCCTCGTCGATGTACTTGCGGATCCAGAGCGCGGCGCGCTCGCCCATCGGCACGATGCGATCACGCTTCCCTTTGCCCTGGCGCACCGACACGATGCGCTCCTCGGTGTCGACATCCCAGAGCCTCAAGTTGCAGACCTCGAACCGGCGCAGCCCCGAGGAGTAGAGCAGCTCGATGATGGCGCGGTCGCGCAAGCCGAGCGGCGTTGGGACGTCGCATGTAGAGAGGATCGCTTCGACCTGCGCCGGCGTGAGGATGTCCTTCGGCAGCCGGTACTCCGGACGTGGCAGCTCGATCAGCTCCGCGGGACTCATCTCGATCACGCGCTCGCGCACGAGCCAGCGGAAGAAGACGCGCAAGGCCATGAGTCGCTGCGCTTGCGCCGTGAACGAGAGCCGCCGTCCGCGTGCATCGCTCACGTAGTACATGAAGCGCTGATACCGCTCGAGGACGGCCACCGTCACTTCCGCCGGCCGGGTGATCGCGCGCTCTTCGGCCCAGCTCAGAAAGTAGCGGAGCGTCTTCTCCCGGCCGTGCACGGTGGACGGCGAGTAGTTCTTCACCTCGAGCGAACGCAGATGCTGGCGCACATAGAAGCCCAGCGTTCCTGGCGCCACGCTCACTTCCGATTCGAGGAGCTTGCGGCGGAGGCGGCGGCGGTCAGGCATCGCGACCTTCTACGACGCGACGGGGGGCGGGCTGAGGCGCGCGGTCCAGATGTGCGGATTTGAGGGTGTAGACGCGGGCGCGGCGTAACTCGCCAGATTCACTCGACTTGCCTGCGATTTCAGCCACGCTCGCCCCCACCTCGATGGGGGCTCGTTGGGGGCTCGTCCCCTGCTCGTTCTCACCATTTAGATGCTCGGGGTTGGCCTGCGGCCCCTCGTGGTTGGTCAGGGTGGCGACATCGATGAGGCCCGGGAGGAACGGCCGGCCGGCCTTCCCCTGCCCGTCGTAGAGCAGCTCATACACAAAGCTCTGTCCGCGCCCGCCGCGATGGACGAGCACGTACTCGAACGCGATCAGCTTGTGCAGATGCGTGCGCACCTGAAAGTCCGTCCAGCCCGTCAGCTCGCGGATGCGGCGGTTCGTGAAGCGGTAGTCCGCGCGCTGCACGGCCAGACGCGCGCACTCGGAGGCCACCAGGCCATCGAGCAGACCGAGCATGCGCCGCGTCTGCGGGGCCAGCTCGTCGAGCGAGCGGCCCAGCACCTCGTGCGCGAGATCGTTGGCCATCTCGATATCGGCCGGCGTGACCTCGATGTACTCGATCCGCTCGCCGCGGTGCATGACGCTCTTGCGCTGGCGCTGGTGCTGGTGAAGAAGCGCGATGGTGCGGATCAGCGTGAGGTACTTCATGTGATCGCGACGGGTCCGGGTGCGGCCGTCGAGGAACGTGAGCCGCGGGGCGTAGTTGTTCACCACCCGCACCGGCCGGAGCAGGCGCTGCGCGTTCCGGTGCAACCGGAGGATCTTGGTGCGATCGTGCCGCGCCAGCAGACCATCGAGCGTCTCGGCCCGGCGCTGGAGCTGATGAATGGCCCGCGTCTGCGCGCGCTCTTCGTCGACCGACAGGACGATGCAGCGATTGAGAAGCTCCTCGTCGATCTCCACCGACGTGGTCGTGAGGAAGATCATCACCGGCCCCTCGACGTGATACTCGTTCGTCACCAGGCGGCCCGACTGTGGATCCTTGCCGGTCGATGCGATCGTGAGCTGCCCCTCACTCTGCAGAAGCTTGAGCGCGTACGAGGCGCGCTCGGCACCTTCCTCTTCGCTCACGGCCAGGATCTTGTGCTTGAGGCTCGTGGCTTCGAAGTAGAAGAGCGACTGCCCGGTCATGGCCGAGTAGCGGATGCGCTCTTCCTCAGGGATGAAGTCGAGCACCGCGTCCATCAGCTTGGTCTTTCCCGCCGCCGACGAGCTTTGGATGATGATGGCCAGCGGATCGTCGAGCAACCGTGAGACCGCGGCGATGAACGCCACGAGCTTGTTCGTGCGCTCGCCCACCACGCCGCAACGTTCGTAGTCGGAGAGGACCCGCTGCAGAAGATCCGGAGCACGCAACAGAGTCATCGCTTCCTCGAGGTCGTCCTCGCTCATCGGCGGACGGCCTTTCTCTTTCGGCTCGAGCGTCTCGGAGATGAGCTTCTCCTGGAGCACCTCGAGTTCGCGATAGACGGCGGCCAGGTCGTTCTTCACGATCTCCTCTTTCGTACCGAGGTCGATAGCCGACTGCTTGACGAACTGCGCCCGCTGCCGCGCGGAGACGAGATCGACCTGATCGACGAAGACGCGCTCAGCGTGGCTCACGCGCACCAGAACCTTCATCTGCGCATACGAGAGGCTCTTGTCCAGCCCTCGGATGCGGTAGTTGCGATCACCGCACGTGATGTCGATCGAGGCCAGGTTGGCGGGCGCATTGACCGACACGGGCGGCGCAGGAAGGACCGGCAGCTCAGCAGCTAAAGAAAGAACATCAATGTCCGGCGCGTCGATCCCGAGCGTTTGCTCTTGTTCCGCTCGTCGCAGCGTAGGAGCAGCGGGAGCGACGACCACCGGTTCGCCTGCAGGCGCCTCGGGCATCGCGACCACGCCGACTCTCGGACCGCTCATCCACTCCGCCGATCGGAGCAGCACGCCGAGCGACTGCGCGGCCGGCTGCACCTTCTTCGCGTAGTCGTTCGCATCCATCATCCGCGGGAACAGCACGCGATAGCAGGCCATCGAGGCCGCACCAAGACGCACGGCGAGTTTCGCGGCCGCAGCATCGCCGGCTTCGTCGCGGTCGTACGCGATCAGCACGCGCGTCGTGCCGCATGCACGCATCGCCTCAAACATCTCCTCGGTGAAGCCGTTCACCCCAAACGCTGGCACGACGTTGCGGAACCCATGCAACCAGAACGTCAGCGCGTCGATGATCGACTCGCAAAGGATGATCTCCTTCGACTCCGTCAACACCTCGCCGTTCCAGATCCCGCGGTGAGGGCCAGGCAGATACAGATGCGAGCCCACGCGGTGCCGCATGTCGTCGCGGATCTTGCGGCCGTAGATCTCGAGCACCTCGCCCCCGCGGCCGACAACGGGGAACACCATGCAGCCGTTGAAGTGCTCCCGTCCCGTGTCCGCCCGATAGATCCCCACCTCGGCCAGCCGCGCGCGGATCTCCTTGCCTGGTTTGAGATCAGGATTCGGGAGAAGGCCTCCGATCGAGCGATCCGAGAAGCCGATCGAGAAGTGCGCGACCGCTTCTTCGCTCCAGATCCCGCGCCGCTCGAGGTAGCGCACGGCCTCGGGCGCGTCGGTCGTATTGAGCCGCGCCTGGTAGTAACCGACGACGGCGGCCAGGAGCTCACGATCATTCATCGACGGCGACACCGGGCAACTCGCCGCCGGCGCGGACAACGGCGCCGCTAGGGGAAAGCCGCCGTGCAGGATCTCCACCGCCCGACGAAACGGGACTCGCTCGGCGATCTCCACCCAACGGATCACGTCTCCGCCCTTCTGACACGCGCCCAGGCAGTTCCAAAGATTCTTCGCCGGCGTGATCACCAGCGACGGCTCGTGATCGTCGTGAAAGGGACAGAGACCGATGAGGTTCTCGCCGTGTCCGCGGAGCTGGACCCCGCGCTGCCGCGCGAGATCGGCGACGCTCACCTCCCGCTTGATGCGCTCGATCGCTTCCTCAGAGATCCGCGCCATGGCTTCACGCCTCGCTGGCCAGCGTCAGCACGATGCGCCCACGCTCGACGGTCACGACCACGCGCTCGCCGGCGACGAACCCGTTCTCCTCGAGCCAGTCCCCACGCATCCGGATCATCGGCACCCGCCGCCCTCGCGCGAACGACGAGCGCGGCGTCTCCACGTGCTCGATGATCTTCAGTTGTTTCCCGGAAAGGATCGCTTGCGCCATGGTGGGCCTCCTCGCAAAAAACGCTGTCAAGAGGAAAGGTTGAGATCGACGCCATTCATGAGCGTAGATTTCAGGACACCGTGATGCTACTGTTTTCGTAGCAATGGTGTCAACCTCACCACCAACCGACGCCGACGCACTCGCATTCGAGGCTTACGATCTCGATGCGATGGCAGCTAAAAAGAAAGCTCCGCAGCCGGAACCGGAGTCATTCGGCCGCCGCCTCGCGCGCATTCGCAAGGAAGCCGGCTACTCGCAGCGCTCCCTGGCTGCCGAGATCAGAGTCTCGTATCGCGTCATCGCCTACTACGAGGCGCAGACCGCTCACCCGCCCACTCACCTGCTCCCGGCCATCGCCGACGCTCTCTCCCTCTCGGTCGACCAGCTCCTCGGCCGCGCCCCCGTGTCCAAGCGCAAAGCCCCTCAGAACGAGCGCCTCATCCGCCAACTCCGCCAGGTCGAGAAGCTCCCCGCCCGCGCTCGCCAGTCCGTCATCGAGCACATCGAGGGCCTCGTCGCCAAGTACGGCAGCCGATGATGCCTCGGCCAGGTAGGGACTTTCCTGTTTCGGTCACTCCTATGTATGCGGTCAGCACGCGGTAGATGAGAACCGACACTTTCGAGACGCACCGGGAGGCACAATGCCGGAGACTCTTCCGCTGGTACCTGCTGATCTGTTGATCGACGAGCAGAACCCTCGGATCGCACAGCCGAACGTAGGACAGCATGCCGCCCTTCGAGCCTTGTCCGAAAAGCTGAAAACGAAGCTCTCGGTGCTGGCCGCGGACATCGTCCAGAACGGAGTCGATCCTTCCAACCTGCCGATCGTCATGCCGCAACCGGGTAATGCCAAGCGCTTCGTTGTGCTAGAAGGGAACCGACGTCTCGCAGCACTTCGTGCCTTAGAGAACCCCGAAGCCGTGGCCGGCGCGGTGACCCCCAGCGTTCTCAAGCAGCTTCGAAGACTGAGTAAGTCCTACCAGGACAACCCGCTCGAGACGATCCTGTCCTGCGTCGTAGCTGATCGTGAGGAGGCTCGTCACTGGATCGAGCTGCGACACACAGGCGAAAACGGCGGCGCGGGCGTCGTTCCCTGGGGCTCTGACGAGTCTTCACGGTTTCGGTCACGCTCAAGCATCGCGCCGCCACACTCTCAGGCCCTCGACTTTCTCCAACGCCGCGGCGACCTCTCCGCGGATCGACGGAGCGAAGTACCGGCCACGAGTTTCAAACGCCTGATCGAGGCGCCGGCCGTTCGGGAGCGTCTCGGACTCGAGATCAAAGACCGAGTGTTGTATTTGCTCGCAGACCAGGACCGTGTCGCGAAAGCGCTCATGCACGTTGTCAATGAGCTCGCCGACGGTAAGATCAAGGTTGGAGACATCTACACCAAGGAGCAGCGGCAAGACTATGCATCGCGGCTCCCCACCTCTGTAGTGGTGAAGCCCACCATAAAGAATGGGCAAGGCATACCGGCCGCAAGTTCAGGAGCGAGCGGAACGCCCACATCCTCGTCAAAGACCCGCTCGGGAAAAACCCCGAAGAAGCGTGATCGCATGATCCCGAGAGATTGTGTCTTGAGCATTCCCGCCGGCCGCGTACGCGACATCGAACACGAGTTGCGTAAACTCAGCCTCAGCGACCACACCAACGCCATCAGCGTTCTCTTTCGCGTGTTCCTGGAGCTGAGCGTCGACACGTACATCGGCACCAACACCGCCGGCCTCTCCCTCGATTCGGCGCTGCAGAAAAAGATGACTGCGTGCGTCACGGATCTCGTGCAGAAGAAAAAGCTCACTGCTAAGCAGGCCACACCCGTTCATCGCGCTTGCCAGAAGGACTCGTTCCTCGCCCCGTCGGTCTCGCTGATGCATCAGTACGTTCACAACCCCCACGTCTTTCCTGCACCCGGCGACCTCCGGGCCCACTGGGACAGTCTTCAGCCCTTCCTCGCGGCAATGTGGACAACCTAACGAAGGGGGTGGCCAACCAGAGGCGAACCCCGTAGGATGCGCACGCATGCCGTTCCACACACCCTTGCGTTACCCAGGCGGAAAGCGCAGGCTGGCGCCGCTCGTCGGGCAGATCCTCGACGAGAACAACCTCACCGATGTAAACTACGCCGAGCCCTACGCCGGCGGCGCGGCGATCGCACTCGCGTTGCTTTTCGACGAAAGGGCCGCCACGGTGCACATGAATGACCTCAGCCGCCCCGTCTTTGCCTTCTGGCACACGGTGCTGAACCACACAGCGGAACTCTGCCGCAGGATCGACCGAGTCAACGTGACTATGCGCCAGTGGCACGCTCAGCGCGCTGTCTACAACACGCGAGAGAACGCCGACCTCATCGACCTCGGCTTTGCGACGCTTTTTCTCAACAGAACCAACCGCTCGGGCATCATCGCCGGCGGCGTGATCGGCGGGAAGAACCAGACCGGCAAGTGGGCCGTCGACGCCCGCTTCAACAAGAGCGAGCTCATTCAGCGGATCCGGCGCATCAGTCGATATCGGAGTCGGATCAACCTCTACCAGATGGACGCTCTCGATTTCACGAAAGAAGTTGTGCCTCACCTCGGCCCAAAGACGTTCGCATTTTACGATCCGCCGTACATCGAGAACGGCAAGGATCTTTACCTGAACGACTACGATGCTGCCGGTCATCGGCAACTGGCAACCACGGTTTCGAGACTCAAACAGCCGTGGGTAGTGACCTACGATCACGCGGCCGTGAAGCTCGGACTCTACCCGTCACAACGTCGAATGACCTACGGCCTGAGCTACAGCGCTCAGGATCGCTACGAGGGTCGCGAAGTGATGTTCTTCGCAGATCATCTAAAGCTCCCACCGACCTGGCAAAAGTCTCGATCCATCGCGTTGTCTGCACCTGGCAGCGAGTACCCAGTGTACGGCAGACTAAGCGAGGGGCTTCGCGCATGACGTTCACGTCCGCGACCACTTGAACATGCTCGGCCGCTTCACGCTGTATGGATCGTACTCTTCATTGCCGAAAAGAACCTCTCCGCCAGCCGACTCGATAAGATCGATTTCATCTTCGTAGATGGGGTACATCTGAGCGACATTGATCGTTCGATCTGAAAGAACAATGTGACGCTGCTCTTCGTCAAGAACGGACGGAGCAAAAATGAGGAAAGCGTTCATCTCAGTCTCTGGCGTGATGCGATCACCGAAACGAACAACTTGCCCATAGGAAAATGCGCATTTGCCTCGCAGCTTCTTCGCAATGAACCCCATCGCAAGAACCCATCGCTCATCCTGAGAATGAACGGAGATCACGAGCTCCGGCTTTCCTTTTACCCAATGTGGATGATCTTCATTGGAAAGCCCATATGTGAATGCCGTGATGCTTTCAGCTTCCAGAAGATCACGGTAAATGAAAACCCAAAGTGGAGGGCGCTCATGTTCTTCGGTGATCAGGACGTTTTTCGGCTCAGCACCGCCCGTGAGATCATCCAGAGCTTTGAAGTACTCTTCGATTGGTGAAGTCACGTCACATCCAGAGTCATCTTGGCTTCTCGTGCCGATGGCTTCGATTCGATGACGGATCTTCGACCCGGAAAATCTTCGGGTTGTCTTGATTGACAATCACGTCCTCGCGTGACCGGTTCTGCGTGCGCGCCCACTCCTGCGTCCGCCACCACTCGGTGCCAGGGATATGTCCAAGATCGAAGGGACCTTCTTGCGGAATAATCAAGCTGGGATTATTTGGGTCGAGATAGTCACCCGTCGCCGTCTTCGGCGCGCGGTTCAGAACTGTTTGTCGCGTGCCTTGCCGCATCTTCGGTCGCGTTGCAGCCGGATCAAATTCCGCGTTCTCGAATTGCGGGCCACATACCCCCTGACAGAGCCTTGCCGGCTGCAGGGGCTGTCTCATCGCGTACGGGGACAGCATCATCGGGACTGCATCGGTCGCGAAGAAAACACCCGCCGCCACCATCGTGGCTCGATCAGCGCGTTTCTGATCAGCGGCCGTGATCGTGGTGAATCCTTGCCCAGGAACGTACAAGATTTCGCCGTCTGCATCAGCCCGAGCGACGGCCGCTTCGAATGTAGCGATGTCGTTCACCATCGTCCGTTTCGCAAGCTCGTACATCGGTTGCGTCGTGACGGTCGCGTCGACCATCTGCGTTTCGTAATCGCCGCCGGGCATGCCGCTCGTGTCGTACCACTTCCGGGCGACGCGCACGCGCATCGGCTGCTGGAACGATCCTCGGCCGGTCGTCGTGAAGTCGCCGTATAGCTTCTTACCGCGCGCCTTCAACATCGCCAGCCGTTGCTTGTCCTCCGCCATCATGGAGCGCATGCCGTCAGGGTCCGAGCAGTTGACCGGATCCCCTGCGCAAAAGGCGTAGAGATTTGAGGAGTCCCAATAGCCCAAAGGATCAGGAGTGAGGAACGACCCCGTCCCCGGGTCATACCACCGCTCCCTCGCAAACACGAGCCCCGTGGCGGGTTCGGCAAAGGGGAGAGCCTGGAACTCCATG
>JBDTOZ010000141.1:0-17717 GCA_039932995.1 Acidobacteriota bacterium
CCGCCCGCGGCGAGGACGCCGCACAGCCAGCCGGCGAGACGCCGGCGTTCCTTGGCTTGCGGCTCCGCCGCGCTGTGCTCACCGTAGCGTGAACAACGTCGCGTGCTCGCGGGAGGTCACGCCCACGGCGTAGCGGTTCAGCGTGATGGCCAGCATTCGTTGCGCGGAGGCGGAAAGCGCCGGCTGGCGCTCTTCGACCTCACCGGCCACGTTCGTCGGCACAGGGGCGTCGATGAGGGCCACGTGCGTGATGCCGTCCTCCCTCAACCGGGCCCGCACGGCTTCGGGCGTGGGAAGGTCCAGATAGCGCGACACCCGTGCTCCGTCGAGCATGCCTCCTCCGCGTACAGGTCGTGTGAACCAGTAGCTCTCACCGATCCCGACCACCAGTGTGCGCGAGTCGCGCGGCAGCATCTGGTCGATGGCCTTGATGGCGGCGTACGCGGGGCGCTTTCCGCGAAGATAGGCGGTCTCGCTCACGCCGCCCGCGAGGAGGGAGAAGGCTCCTCCCTGGGCGGTGAACGCGATCACCAGGAGAGTCTGCACGACCACGGAGATGGCGAGGAGTCCCGCGAACCAACGCTTGCCCGTGGCGCCCGCGGCCGTCAGCGACGGCACGAGCAGGTAGGGCACGAGGATGCGGGAGGAGGGAGCGAGGAAGAAGAGTCCCAGGGCCATGAGCGCCGAGGCGATGGGCAAGGCGCCCACGGCGAACGCCGGCAGGGCCACGATTGCCGCTCCCAGCGCTTCGTGGAGGAACGAGTCCTCGAAGACGTAGTCGGCAAGGGCCAGCGTGCGGAACCCGAAGATCACCGGCGCATCAGCGCTGAAGAAAGGCGCCAGAGGATTGCCGGTGAGGATGAGGTTGCGCACGAAGAACACCAGCCCGATGAGGACGATCCACTGCGGCCATCTCCGGCGCAGTGCCCAGGCCACGAGCGCAAACGGAAGGAAGGTGTACTGCACGAGGAGGCCGGCGGCGGTGGCCACGCTGGCCAGTCGGCGGTCGTCGTTTTCGAGTGCGACGAAGAGCACCACGAAGAGTCCGGCCAGCGGCCAATCGACGAGAGACCATCCCGCGGTCACGGCCAACGCCGGGGTCGTGACCAGCGCCGCCGTGAGGAGCCACGAGCCGGTGCGACGGAGGATGACCATCGCGGTGGCGATGGCCGCGAAGAGATGAAGAAAGTGCGAGGCCACGCCACCTGCGGCCGGGCCCAGGAGCGAGAGTGCCGGAAGGTCGGCCGACTCGATGCCTAACGGAAAATACGACTGCGACAAGAGTGGCAGCTCCGTCGCACGACCGTCGTTCACCCACGTCTGCGGAACGGCCAGGTGGTATGCCAGCTCGTCCGGCGCAGACGGCGGAGCCTGCGCCGGCACGAATGCGCAGAGCATGACCGCCACGACCGCGAGCGCGGCCCAGCCGCCGCTGGGTGCCGCCGCTGCAGCGCGTGACTGGGACTTCCATCCGGCCAGGAGCAACAGCACGCCCACCGCCGCGGCAATCGCCGTGATGGTGATCATCAGCCATGCGGCGATCTCGAGGGTCCCCACGACAAAACAGATCGTCCCGAAGAGCGGGTAACCGAGCAGCAGATCGAGCGGCGCATCGGCTTCGTCGCTCCGGCGAGCCAGAGCGCCGAGGCCCACGCAGGCCAGCGCCACGCCCGTTGCCATGAGGAGAGGAAGGGCCGTGCGAAGGATCAGTCTCTCGGCGAGGGCGAACCGATCGAAGATCGTGAGCAACGCGAAGAGCGCGAGTAGAGCGGCCAGGACGGTGCGGATTCTCATCGTGAGGGAGCTCGACCCCGATTCAGGGCGGATGCGTTCGGGGTCATTTCAAATCGGCTCGAGCGCCTGCCGGATTTTCATGACGTCTTCCATGATCGCCCGCGCGTGCTCGGGAAGAATCTGCGTGGTGCGGTCCGAGAGCGCGGCGGAGGGGTTGTCGTGAACCTCCATGAAGAAGCCGTCCGCACCGGCAGCGGCCGCGGCACGCGCCAGGGGACGCGCGAACTGCGGCGTGCCGCCGGTCTGCTTCCCCTCGCCGCCCGGACGCTGCATGGAATGAGTGATGTCGTAGACCACCGGCGCGCCGAGACTCCGCACGATCGGGAACGAGCGCATGTCCACGACCAGGTTCTGGTACCCGAACGAGGTCCCGCGCTCCGTGATGAACACCTTCCCGTTGCCGGCCTCGGTCCCTTTGTCCAGGATGTTCTTCGTCTCCTCAGGCGAGAGGAACTGACCCTTCTTCACGCCAACCGCTTTGCCGGTGCGCGCCGCCGCGGCAATGAGATCGGTCTGGCGACACAGGAACGCGGGGATCTGCAGGATGTCCACGACGGCGCCCACGGGCTCGGCCTGCCACGGCTCGTGGATGTCAGTCAGCAACGGAAGGCCCGTCTCTTCGCGAACGGCTCTCAAAATCTCCATGCCCTTTTCCACTCCCGGTCCGCGGAACGACTCGATCGACGAGCGATTGGCTTTGTCGAACGACGACTTGTAGACGAGTTGGATCCCCAGATCGTCACGCAGCCGGACCAGGGTGCGGGCCATCTTCAGGGCGTGATCGAGTCCTTCGATGACACACGGCCCTGCGATGAAGAGGGGAGGATGCTCGCCTCCGAAGGCGATCTGCGGCGTGATCTCGATCGTGCGCGTGATGGTCGGCATATCGCGCGGGATCGTATCACCGCGATTTCGAGGCGGACGGGCAGTCCTCTGGCGACGCGCGCGCAACGAGAACGCGCGTGTTGACGGAGAGGGACGGCGCGGTTCCGCGCGCCGTCCCTCTCGATGAGTCAGCGCCGACCGTCGCGCCGACCGCCATGCCGATCCACGTCGGCGATGCGCCATGCCTGGAAGACACCACGCCGGGACCAGTCGCCGATGAAGCTGACCGTGTCGCCACGGCGAAGGTCCTCCACACCGAGGCCGCGCTCGTTGCGGCGGCGCACCATCTCCACGGTGATGGAGCGGCCTCCGCGACGCTGACGCAGCGACACGAGACCGCGCCGGCGGTCCACACGCTCGACGATTCCGCTGACCCCATCACGATCGTTGCTACGCGTGTCTCGTTCATAGCGTCCGCGATCGTTCGAATCGTTGCGGTCGCGCCACGTCTCGTTCTGATGACGGGAATCCGCGAAAGCGGACACGCCGGAAAGCGTCGACAGAGCGAGCGTAATTGCGAGAATTGCTGAGGTTTTCTTCGATTTCTTCATGACTTTCTCCTTTGAGCGATGGACTGCGCGGAGTGGCAATCGCAACCGTGAGGCCAGGACTGAAACCGGCCCGCAAACGTTCATCGTTCGTTTGCCGCGGGGAATCCAAACGTTGCGTCCCTCTCGGAAAAACGTCGATCAAACACAAGGGAATACGGGGCATGCGTCCATCTCACTTGCGACAAGAGGGGAGAAAGAAAATGAAAACGAAATCGCTTGCCACCGCTCTCATGGTCCTGCTGCCAATGCTGTTCGTTTCCGCCAATGCGTCGCCTGCCTCCGCCAATGCTCCGACCAACGTCATTGTGGCGTTCGAGGGGCTCATCGTTCACGTGCTGGGCGGAGGAATCACGCGCGCCATCGTTCCGCGCATGCCCGGTCACCAGATGACCATCACCCTTCCGCCTTCCGCGAAAACGGATGTGGAGCGGATCTTCGCGCCATTGAAGTGTCCGACGGTGTGCGACGTCCCGATCGACGGGCTGGCCTTCCGCATTGCAGATGCTCAAGGACAACCGGTGACCGCGCCCTTTACGGCCAACAATGACTTCCAATCCATTGTGACGCACCTGTCCGAAGTGCCCTCGCCCGATCAGCCCTTCGCAACGACGGACGACCTGATCCCGGAGATCTTCGCCGACCATCCTTATACGGACAGCCTCATTGCAGGCTATTTCGAGCTGGCCGGCGGCACGGCGTCCACGGAAGCCTTTGGCTGCGGTGCGCGCTTCGACGGCAATTCCGGCTATGTGGCCTTCCCGTCCAAGGTGAACGTGCTTTACACGGTCCCCAATGGGGCCATGCTGCAAGTGCTCAAGGCCGGAAGCGACCAGTGGGAGGACATCGTCCTGAATGGGCGGATGGTCACCATCGGCGTCAAGAACGATCTGCCGGATTCGAACATGTCGCACTTCGATATGTACGCCGTACTGAGCAAGAAGCGCGTGAACGGCGGCTTCGTGGACCTTCCGGAGATTCACACGGACGGCCGGCGCTGCATCTCGCCCGCCGGCGGGCTGCCCGGGTGTTCGCAGTCACAGTGGCCGTGAGACGGGCCGCGCTCCATACGAAACGATCGCGATGAGAGACGACGTCGATGAACGCTCTTCCGACATGGATTCTGTTCTTGACCCTGGCCACTACGGCCGCGGCGCAAGCGCAGAACGGCGAAGTGGCCCTGCCGCACCGGATCATTGTGAAGCCGCGGGACGTTGCGGCCTTCCGGGAGCTGAGCACGTCCCGTCTGAAGAGCTTCATCGACGTTCCGCTGACGTCCGCGGAGATCGGGGAGAGCGGCGCCTTCGTCATTGAAAGCCCGACCGCCAGCGCGGATACGCTCTCCAAAGCGTTCAGCGCCGGCGATGCCTTCGAATACGTTCAAGAGGACGGTCTTTTCAGCAGTCACGCCACGGTCATGCCGGAAGATCCCGAATTCCTCTATTCACCTTTTCAATTGTGGGGCCTCTACGCCATCTCGGCACCGAAGGCGTGGCTGCGCGGACAGGGCGACAATTCCGTCGTCGCGGCCGTGCTCGATAGTGGCATCGATGCCCGTCACGAGGACCTGGTCGACAACCTCTGGCATGCACGCAAGAAGTTCCGTATCCGCGTCTCCGGGAAAAGCATCGAATGCCAGGCGGGCGACTACGGATTCGACGCCATCGACGACGACTGCCGGCCCCAGGAGAGAGAACAGCATGGCACCAATGTCAGCGGCATCATCGGGGCGCGCGGTGACAATGAGAAGGGAACCGTCGGCGTGAGCTGGCGTGTGTCGATCCTGCCGGTGTCGTTTCTCGACGAGAGCCACTCCGGCTCCGCCTCCCGCGCCGCGAAGGCGCTGGAGTTCGTCCGGCGCGTGAAAGAGGAGAAGGTGGCCAACGTTCGCGTGCTCAATCTGAGCTGGGGCGCCCACACTCCCTCGCCGGTGATCGAGGACGAGCTACTCCGTCTGGCGAGGCTGGGCGTAGTGGTGGTGACCTCGGCCGGCAACGAGGCTGCCGACAACGACGAGCGTCCCATGTATCCGGCCGGATATCAGAGTGTGAGCACGTTGATCAGCGTGGCGGCCACGCGCAACGACGGCAACATCGCCCGCTCCAGCAATCGCGGCCGGCATTCCGTCGACATCGCCGCGCCCGGAATCGGCATCCGCACCACCGACCCGGGCGACTCCTACGACAGTCCCTTTGGAACGTCCATGGCCGCGGCCATGGTGACCGGCGCTGTAGCCTTGCTCGCGTCACAATGTCCGGCCCTCTCCGGTCTGGAACTGAAAGAGCTGATCCTGGCAACCGCGGATCACCGCCCCGCGCTCGAGCCCTATGTCGCGGGCGGACGCTTCCTGAACGTGAGCGCCGCTTCGGACGTCTGCGTGGCGAGGATGCGGTCGGGTGCGCATGCGCATCGCTTTGGCGACCGGGTACACTGAAGACATCTATCCGTTCCGTACTTCCCGCCGCGGGGCGCGCCGGTGGATCGCGGCGGCCGCCGCTCTGGTCATTGTGGCGGCGCTCGCGCTGCCCTCCGTCAGGTCCGTCATCCTGGACGCGTGGTTGGACTGGCGACTGAAGCGGGCAGCCTCTCATTGCCGGTACCGCCCAACCACGGGGCGAATGGCTGGTTTCGATCATGCCGACGCCTTGCCCCCTCGCGCGAAGGGGCGCTCGGGTCGACGTGGCGAACCGGCGGCGCGGACGTTGAGGGATGAGGCAGGGCGGGTGGCCGCGAACGCTCATTCCGCGATCCTCCGCGGAAGGGCCATGTTGGTGAGGGGCGAGCTGGGCGCCGCCGTCGACCATCTCCGGGAAGCAACCAGGACGGGAGACCCTGAAGTGTTGTCAGATCTGGCCGCCGCGCTGTTGGCGGACGCTGAGCAGACCGGCGCGTATGAGCCGGTGCTGGACGCCATCGTCGTTGCGCGGCGGGCCATCGCCACCACGCCGGAGCTGGCGGCGGCGCACTTCAATCTGGCCCTGGCGCTGGAGAGAATCGGTTTGACGAATGAGGCGCGGGCTTCCTTCACGGAGGCGGCCCGGCGGGAGCCGGTCTCGGCATGGGCGAAGGAAGCGCGGAAGCGCGCTGCGGACCTTCGTCCTTTGGAGAATGACTTTCGACGAACCGAGCCTCTTTTGCGGCGGACCGACGATCCCGCTGAACGCGAGCGCCTGATCCTCCTGAATCTCGAGGGGGCACGCAACGTTGGAGAAGGGCCGTATATGGCGGAGTGGGGGGCGCTGCGGGTGGAAGGTTGCCGGGAGGAGGCGCAGCACGTGCTCGGGCTGGTCCGCAGCATCGGGCTGGTCCTCGACAACACGACGGGCGAACGTCTCCTGATGGATGCAGTGGATGCCATCGACGTCGCCGAGTCGCGCGGCCACGCGCAGGGCTTTCGCATGGCGAAGGCGCTGGTTCGCTATGGCAATGGACGGAAGGCGCACTTCGAACGCAACGAGACGCTGGCCATCTCCGAGCTCAGCGTCGCCGCGGATGCTCTCCAAGAGCTCCACAGTCCCATCGCGTACGTAGCCCGATATTACAGGGCCAATGCTCTCTACGAAGACTCCCGGCCCGACGAGGCCTTGGAAGAGATCGAGGGTCTGGAGGAAAAGAACCTGGGGACGAAGCGCTATTCAGGACTCGCCGCGCAGCTTGGATGGATGGGGGGCAGTTGCCAGATGGTCCGGGGTGCCTACGCCGAGGCCTTGCATCGGTTCAACCGTTCCTACGCCATGAGCATTGCCGGCGGGGAGCTGGGTCTGGCGGCCAGCTTCGACGCCATGGCCGCGCAAGCGCTCGAATATCTGGGGCAGCCACGCGAGGCCTGGCAACGCCGGTCGCGGGCCCTGCGCGCATTTTCGACGCTGCAGCAGACGTCCGCCGGCGAAATGACGACGCTGTTCAGTGCCGCCAATCTCCAGCTCGTGGGCAGAAATCCGGAGCGCGCCACGGCCCTCCTGGACTACACCCTTCCCCTTGCAGTCCAGCGGAAGGATTCCCTGTTTGCCGTCTACACCTTCGCGCAACGCAGTCTGGCGCGCGCCGAAGTGGGCGATGCCGCCGGCTCGGCCTCGGATCGCGCCCGGGGCAGGCTCCGCTTGAAGTTCATCACCACGGCCAGTATCCGCGAGCGCATGGCCGCGGAGCTCGACATCGGTGAAGGGGTGGTCAAACGCTCCTCGAAGCCCGCCGAGGCGGCGGTCTTCTTCACGAATGCGATCGACCTCCTGCGCAGGAAGCGGCAGGAGCTCCCACTCCCGCACCTGCTCTCCGAGCGCGCACGCGCGTATGAAGCCGCCGGGGATGTGCGCAAACAGAGAATGGACCTTCTCGCAGGACGAGCCGTGGTGGCCGATTGGGAACAATCGGTCCGCGACGTGAACCTGCGTGCGGCCATCGGCATGTGGGGGGAGACCTTTCGGCGGGACCTGATTTCGCTCGAACTGGGCGCAAAGGACGTGCAGGCGGCATTCACACACGCAGAGGACCGGCAAACCGCCGCTCCGACCCGAGAGCCTTCCCGACTGGCGCTCCCCGAGATCCAGCGTGCCCTCGCGCCGGGAGGGGCCATCGTCGAATTGCTCATCACTCGCCAGCGAGTGGTGGCCTTCATCATCCGCCCGAAGAAAGTTCTGGCCGTGACCCTTCCGGGCGATGCCGCGCGCATCACCGGAGCTGCAGAAGCGCTTCGTGATGCTGCGGCAGTGGAGGCCATCCGCAGTACCGACGAGGGGTTTCCCCAGGCGGCCGCCGCGCTGTACGACCTGATTTTCGCTCCGATCGCCGGGCATCTCGCGGGCGTGACCACGCTTGCGGTCGTTCCCGATCGCGAGTTCACAGGGATCTCTTTCGGGGCGCTGTTCGATGCTGCGAACAATCAGTATCTGATCGAGAGGATGACGGTGATCAACGACGAGACCGCCGACGCGGCCATCCGGCTCTCGAAGAGGGCTCGGGAGGTGCACGGTTCCTCACTGCTGGCGATCGGCGCGAGTGTGTTCGATCGGGAGCGCAACCCCCTGGCCGCCGAACTGCCCGAGGTCGAGTTGGAAGCCTCCGATGTGGCCTTGCAGGC
The DNA here is from genome assembly GCA_039932995.1 of Acidobacteriota bacterium. GTDB lineage: Bacteria > Acidobacteriota > Thermoanaerobaculia > Gp7-AA8 > Gp7-AA8 > QHVT01. The sequence continues at coordinate 8,305 of JBDTOZ010000141.1, forward strand.
GCATGAAAAACCGCTCCTGGGTCTTCGGGCCACGCCGGATGCCGTGCGTCAGCGACTGAAAGAGACCGACGGGGTTCACTTCGCCGGCCATATCGTCGGACGAGGAACAGACGCGCGCATGCTGCTCGCGCCCAACGGAGGCCACGACGGCATCACCGCCGGGGAAATTGCCGGGATGGATCTGAGCCGTCTTCGCTTCGTCGTTCTCGCCGCCTGTCGTGGATCGAGCGTGGGAGAGTCCAACGCCGTCGTTCGGGACATGGCCACCGGCTTCCTCAATGCCGGAGCCGCAACCGTGATTGCCAGCTCCACCGATGTCGACGACGCCGCAGCGCCTCAGACCATGCGCCGCCTCCACGCGTTCCTCGTCAAGGGGGGCGACCCGGCAGAGGCTCTGCGCCTGACCGTGCAGCGGGACCGGCGGCGAGAAGGCCGGCCTCCTCTCTCCGTGCGTCTCCTGGTGATGGGGGGGACGCAAGGTCTCGTGAATTGAGCCATTCACGGCGGCGCAGTCAGGCAGATCCGGACACGCCATCCAAGCGTTCCTCACCATCCGAGTCCAAGCAGTAGCGATCCAACCCGATCCGGGGGCTGGGCTCAGCTTGTCGCCGAGGGGAAGACGTTCAGGGAGGCCGCGGTCCGGAGCAGATCCTCGACCGCGAACGGCTTGGCCAGGAAAGCCGAGGATTCGTCCAGCTCGCGGGTCGTCAGAGTCGCGCTGCCGCTCATGAGGATGATGGGCATCCAGCAGCCGGCTGCGCGGAGGGCGCAATAGATCGCGTGCCCGTTTGCATCACCCAGTTGGACATCCATGATGAGCAGCAGGGGAGGATTCGCCAGGATTCGGCTTTCGACTCCAGCGCCACTGGACAGCCACTCCACGGTGAATCCCTCCGCCTCCAGGCACTCGGTGAGTCCGGCAGCGATCGGTTCTTCGTCCTCCACGACGAGGATCTGCGGTCCCTCGATCCGCGGCGGGCGCCGCGCTCCTTCGAAGAAGGGCAGTCCGTCGGCTCTCGACTCCAGGTTCGGTGTGCGCATCTCTCGTGCTCTCCGCCCGCGACGGAAGATAGGATACGCTATTTGGGCATCCAGCGTGAATGCCTGATCGCCGGTGCCCCCACTCAGAGCGTCCGGCGTTCCATCCGTCACGAATGCGCTGCTCGTGTCGCGACACTAGAACTAGACCTCAGCCTCCGCGGGTTGCGGAACCGGCGCGCTCTTCATCTCTGCCTTCTGCCTGCGAGCGGCTCCGATGAAGGAGCGGAAGAGAGGATGCGGTGCGCTGGGTCGCGACTTGTATTCGGGATGAAACTGGCAGCCCAGGAACCATGGGTGGTTCTCGAGCTCGACGATCTCCACGAACTTGCCGTCGGGGGAGATGCCGGTCACGCGGAGGCCGCGCTCTTCGAGTTGCGGGATGTACTCGGGATTGACCTCGTAGCGGTGGCGGTGGCGTTCATCGATTTGCTCGGAGCCGTAGGCCTCGCGGGCGATGGAGCCGTCCTTCAGCTTGCACGGATACTTGCCGAGACGCATGGTGCCGCCGAGGGCATCGACGCCGATGAGGTCGCGCAACTTGTAGATCACTTTGTACGGAGCCTCGTCGTCGAACTCCGTCGAGTTCGCACCGACCATGCCGGCCATATTGCGCGCAAACTCGATGGTCGCGCACTGCATGCCCAGACAGATGCCGAAGAAGGGAATGCGCTTCTCGCGTGCGTAGCGGATGGCCCGCAGCTTTCCTTCCACGCCGCGCGACCCGAACCCGGGGCCGACCAGGATGCCGTCCACGCTGGAGAGCTCGCCGTGATAGCCCTCTTCCTCGAGCGACTCGGAGTCGATGTAGACGATGCGCACCTTCACGTTGTTGGCGATGCCGCCGTGGACGAGGGCCTCGTTGAGGGACTTGTACGAGTCGCCGAAGTCGACGTACTTGCCCACGAAGCCGATGCGCACCTCCCCCTCGGGATGCCGCAGTTTGCGCACGATCTCTTCCCACTTCGCCAGCGAGCCGATCTCCTCGTGAGGCAGATGCAGCTTGTCGAGCAGGATCTCGTCCAGCCCCTCCCGTGAGAACGCCAGCGGCACTTGATAGATGAAATCGACGTCGTAGGCCGGGATGACCGACTCCTCTTCCACGTTGCAGAAGAGACCGATCTTCTTCTTCATCTCCTCGGGGATGGTGCGTTCCGACCGGCAGAGGAGGATGTCCGGCTGGATGCCGATCTCGCGCAACTTCTGCACCGAATGCTGGGTGGGCTTGGTCTTGAGCTCCTCGGAGGCCTTGATGTAGGGCACCAGCGTCACGTGCACGTTGAGGGCGTTCCCGCGGCCAGCTTCCTGCCGGAACTGGCGGATGGCCTCGAGGAAAGGCAGCGACTCGATGTCGCCGACCGTGCCGCCGATCTCGATGATCACCACATCGACGTTCTCGGAGACTTCACGGATGCACTTCTTGATCTCGTCGGTGATGTGCGGGATGACCTGCACGGTCTTGCCGAGGTAGTCGCCGCGGCGCTCCTTCTCGATGACCTTCAGATAGACGCGCCCGGTGGTGTAGTTGTTCTTGCGCGAGGCGCGCATGGTGGTGAAGCGCTCGTAGTGACCGAGGTCGAGATCCGCTTCGGCGCCGTCATCGGTGACGAACACCTCCCCATGCTGAAAGGGGGACATCGTCCCGGGATCCACGTTGATGTAGGGATCGAACTTCTGGAGCGTGACCTTGAATCCCCGCGCTTCGAGCAGGGCGCCGATGGAGGCCGCGGCGATCCCCTTGCCCAGTCCGGAAACGACGCCACCGGTGACGAAGATGTACTTAGTGCTCATGAAGGCCCTCCGGGCTGGTTGTCGGTTGACGGTTGGTCGGGAATGACCGCCGGCGGCCGCCGTCAGACGGACGGCGACCTGGTTCGGTCTGCTTTATCGAGGAGAGAGAGAGAGGGTGCGTGGGGAGAGTCTTCGGGTGTGGAGCCCAACGGCTCACTCACAAGCTCCACGATCACGCATGCACTTTTCCAAGTTCACTCTCGACGCGCGCCACGTCTTCGGGGCGGTCCACTCCGAGATGCGGCTTTGCCGTTCTCGCTACGGCAATTCTAAAGCCGTGTTGGAGCGCCCGCAACTGTTCCAGTGATTCCGCCTGTTCGAGGGAGGAAGGCTCGAGGGCCACGAACCGCTCCAGGACCGCGCGGCGATAGGCATAAACGCCGATGTGCCGCAGGGATACTTCCCGCGAGCCGATGGCCGCCCGCGAGAAATAAACGGCGTTGCCGAGGACGTCCGTGACCACCTTGACCACGTCGCGCGCGTGAAACTCCTCATCGGATTCCAGCGGACAGGCCAGGGTGGCCATCCCGCTGGGAGTCGTCTCCAACCGCTCGATGAGCGCGTCGACGGAGGCGACGTCGATCAGCGGCTCGTCGCCTTGTACGTTGACGACGATGTCGAAGGGGGCACGCTCCATTTCCTCGAGGAGGGGAAGGGCGGCAGCGATCCGGTCCGTCCCGGTGGAGAACTCTCCTTCCGGGCGAACGACCTTTCCTCCGAACTCCAGGACGTGACCCTGAATGCGGTCGTCGTCGGTGGCCACGTAGACCGCATCGGCACGGGTCGAAGCCTGGACGCGGTCATAGACCCGGCGAATGAGGGAGATGCCGGCGATCCGCGCCAGCGGTTTTCCCGGGAACCGCGTCGAAGCCCACCGCGCGGGAATTACAATCACCGACCTCATGTCCGCAGGCGATTCTATCAGTGCCACCGATCGCGACCTGATGAAGCGTCTGACGCTGGTGCTGGCGTTCGTCTTCATTTTCACAGCGGCCTTCAGTCATCTCTCCCTGGTCTACTCGCAGAAGTTCCACGACCGGACCGCCTCCGCACTCTGGATCTGGGCCCGCCATCCGATGAGCTCCAACCAGCCGGTGGCGTTCTTCGCGGCACGCGACCTCGACCTTCCCGCGAACCGCGTGTTCACGCGCATCAAGCTGCTGGGAGATCCCGAGTACACGCTCTTCGTCAATGGCCGCGAAGTCGCGGGGAGGCTGGTGGGGCAGGTTCGCACCCTCGACGTCTACGACGTTTCCGACCTCGTGCAGACGGGGCGCAACCGCATCGTCGTGGCCGTTCGTTCGCCGAAGGGGGTGGGGGGGCTGCTGGTGGCCATCGACCTCGCTCCGGAGATTGAGAACTGGGTGGTCAGCGACGGGCGGTGGAAGATCTACCGCGAATGGGATCCCCTGCTGCTGCAATACGAAGTCGCCGGTCACTGGGAAGCACCCGCGATCATCGGCGCTCCTCCGGTGGGAAGCTGGAACTTCATGGAGATCGCCCGGCACGACCGAGCCGCGCCGGCGGTGAAGGTCCTCGCGCCGAAGAGCGTGTTCCTCGCGAACGCGTTACTGCCCAACATCCGCACGATCAGCGGCGTCGCCGTGGCGGGCACGGAGCGCACCAAGGCCATGACCTTCGACTTCGCGTTCACTCGGGGTCGCTTGCGACTCTCCATCGGACGGGAGGGCGCGTTCAGCCGTGTCGTCCAGGTCCGCTTCGCCAACGATGCCTCGGAGCTCGGCTCCGCCGAGGCCAACCTCCGTCCCATCGTCTTCGCTCCCGGTGAGGTCGAAGTGACGACTCCCGAAGAGCACGACTTCCGCTACGTCATGGCGTTCGCGAGGGACACGCGGGCCGCGGTCGTGCAGGCGCGGGTGCGTTGAAGCTACGGGTCTAGTCTTCGAGTCGTCGAGTCTCCGAGTCGTCGAGGGTTTGTCTCCTTGACGACTCGACGACTTGACGACTCGACGACCTAAAGACTCAACGACCTGACGACTCGACGACCTCACGACTCGACGACTTGACGACTCGACGACCTAAAGACTCGACGACCTGACGACTCGACGACCTGACGACCGGACGACTCGACGACCTGACGACTGAGAGCGGAGGACTGCCGCTCAGTAGATGACCTTGCGCACAAAGTACTCCTGCTGGGAGATCTTCTTCAGGTTCAGCGCCTCGGCGTCGGCCCGGTTCATCTGGAAGCGTCCTGCGGCGCCTCCGACGGTGGTCTTCATGTAGAGCTCCACCATGTCGATCTGTGCGCCTTCCACTCCGGCGTTGCGCATGATGAGCAGCGAGGAGGCGGAGATGGCGTTGAACACGCGGTCCTCGGTGTCCAGAGTCAGGTCCGCGCGCAGCGTGTGAGCTCCCGTGGACACGAGCTTCTTCTCGTAGATGCCGAGGTTCTCGAAGGCGCGGTCGAACTTCTCCAGCACCTGTGCGGAGATCTGACCGAGGCTCGCATTCGGCGTGGGAGTGACCGGTGCGGGAGCGGCCTGGCCGGCCGGCTGGGTGCGGCGCAACTTGATCTGATCGCCAAGAGTCTTCGGCCGGTCGGCGGGTGTGTCCACGGGCGCGGCGTTGGTGCTGAGGTCGATCACGTTGGCATTGGCGCCCGCGCCCATCTTCGTCAGGGCCTCGGAGCGGGCCACGTCGATCAAGGACGGGTCGAGCTGCAACGACTGTCCGTTCTCGAGCAGCACCAGCGCCTTGCCGTTCGTCACCGTCCACTTCGCCTTGGCCGCGTAGCGGTTGCCGTTGGTCAGGACCACGACGTAGGTGGCATACGTGGGCAGGGTCACGAAGACCGTCAAGGCAAACAGCGTCAGCACTTTCTTCATCAGGCTCTCCGGAATCAGCGGAACAGAACGGTCGATTATACTGACCCGTCCTGAGAAGGATCGTCCGAGGGAGAACATTTCAATGCTGGTCGTCATGGAGGCCGCAGCGCGGCCGGAACAAATCGAAGCGGTCGTGCGCCACATCGAGCGGATGGGCATGCGGGCTCATGCCATCCCTGGCTCCTTCCGCACCGCCATCGGCATCACCGGCCAGAGCGCGAAGTCCGACCCGTTGGTCCTGGAGAACTTTCCCGGGGTCAAGGAAGTCATTCCGGTCTCCCACGCCTACAAGCTGGTCAGCCGCGAGGCGAAGCCGGACGACTCGATCATCAACGTGGGCGGCGTCGAAGTCGGCGGCCGCGGCGTGATCGTCATCGGCGGACCTTGTGCCGTCGAGTCGCTGGACCAGACCCGCACCATCGCCGAGCGCGTCAAGCGCGCTGGAGCGCAGCTCTTCCGCGGTGGCGCCTACAAACCGCGCACCTCGCCCTACTCGTTCCAGGGGATGGGGGAGAAGGCGCTGGAGATCCTGGCCCGCGTTCGCGAGGAGTTCGACATCCCGGTCATCACCGAAGCGGTCGATCACGAGTCGCTGCAACTGGTCGAGCAGTATGCGGACTGCATCCAGATCGGTGCCCGCAACATGCAGAACTTCTCGCTGCTGAAGGAAGCGGGACGGACCCGGAAGCCGGTGCTGCTCAAGCGTGGCATGTCGGCCACCCTGGAGGAGTTGCTGCTCTCGGCCGAGTACCTGATGTCGGAGGGCAACTACAACGTCATGCTCTGCGAGCGGGGTGTGCGCACGTTCGCCGATCACACACGCAACACACTCGACCTCAGCGTCGTGCCGGCCATCAAGCGCATCAGCCACCTGCCGATCCTCGTCGATCCCAGCCACGGCACGGGAAAGCGCAACAAAGTCCTGCCGATGTCGCGTGCTGCGATCGCGGCCGGAGCGGACGGCGTGATCATCGAAGTGCACCACAAGCCGGAAGAAGCACTCTCCGACGGGCCGCAGGCGCTGCTCCCGGATGCGTTCGAACAGCTCGTTCGCGAGGTCGATGCCATCGCGCAGGTCCTGGGCCGCGCCTTACAGCCCGCGCTGGCCGTGTAAACGCGAGCCGAAAGGGGGCACGGGCATCCTGCCCGGCCCCAGCTTCAAGGCGTTCGCTGCGTCCACGGTCAGATGATGGCCACCATGTGCAGGAACGGCTCCGCGAGTCTTGCCTCTCCTTCGACGGTCGCCTCCGGTTCGATGCGTTGACGGGTGAATAGACGCCAGGCCCGGTCGCCCCGCAAGGTCACGCGTGCCGCTGGGTCCGATGCCTCTCCCGCATACAACGTCCACGAGCCTTCGCGCACGAGTGACCAGGCCTCCTCGTCCAGGCGGAACACGATGGCCGTGCCGTCCGGCGCGGCCACGTCGCGATACGTGAAAGGAAGGGCGCGGACGAACGTGGCCAGGACGGGAGCCAGGTAGCCGGTGTAGAGCGGCGGACGCCCGGTGGCATCGCGGATCTGTTGCTGGTGATGCCAGCGCTCGGTCAGTTCGCGGGCCACGTCGAACCAGGTGGGCGACCGTTCCTCACCGGCCCAGCTCACGCTCCATTTCGCCTCCCCGAATGGATCGAGGGACTCAAAGAACGTGGCCTGCGCGGCGCCGTAGCGTTCCAGCAGGTCCACCAACAGGCCGGGGCTGAGCCTGCGGGCGTAGTTCACCCCTTCGGCATTGAGGCCATTGACGAACGCCGCCAGATCTTCCGCGGGTGCAAGCGGCGGCACATAGCCGTCGCGATGCATGGACAGTCGTCTCATGGCCGAGTCCAAGAGGTGAGCGGCCACATCCTTCACCGTCCACGCACCGGCCACGGTCGGCCGGTCCCACTCCTCCGCGCTCAGACCCCGCAACAGCGCGACCAACTGCGCGTTGAGCGGGGCAAAGAGCGCTTGGGTGAGGACGGGCTCGAGTCTCTTCATCGTCATCGAAGGATCAAGCGAGCGCTCTCGAAAAGCAACCTCCTGCGCCAACACACTCCGGTAAGGGTCCGCGGGCATCCTGCCCGCGGTGGACCTTGTTCTGTGGAGCACCGCAGCCGGCCCCGTACCGCTCGGGGTAGAGTAGAGAGAAGATGCGTCGCACCAAGATCCTGGCCACTCTCGGACCCGCCTCCAACAGCGAGGAGATGATCCACCGCCTGCTCACTTCCGGCGTGGACGCCTTCCGTCTCAACTTCTCCCACGGTGAACACGAAGAGCACGCACGGGTCATCGCCATCATTCGCGATGTGGCCACGGAGCTCGGCCGCTACATCCCCATCGTGGCCGACATTCAGGGACCGAAGTTGCGGATCGGCGAAGTGGAAGGGGTGCAATACCTCGAGAACGGGCAGACCTTCACCCTCACCACCGAACCGGTGATGGGAGACGGAAGACTCGTCTCCACGCCGTTTCAGCCGCTGCCGCGCGAGGTGCAGACCGGACACCGCATCCTCATCAACGACGGCTTGGTGGAACTGGTGGTCACCAGCGTGGACGCCAGGAGCGTCACCACGCGCGTCATCCACGGCGGACCGATCTCCTCGAAGAAGGGGATGAACTTCCCCGACTCCGAGCTGACCATCCCGGCCATCACGGACAAGGACCGGGTGGACGTGAAGTTCGCGGTCGAGCAGAAGCTCGATTACATCGCCGCGTCGTTCATCCGCCGCAAGAGCGACATCGTGGACCTCCGCGAGTTGCTGCACCAGCTCGAAGGCGATGAGATCAACGTCATCGCCAAGCTCGAGAAGCCGCAGGCCATCGACAACCTGGACGAGATCCTGGAGGCCAGCGATGGGGTGATGGTGGCGCGCGGAGATCTGGGCGTGGAACTGCCCCCCGAGGCAGTGCCCATCGTCCAGAAGAAAGTCCTGGCCCGGGCCAGCCGCTGGGGGAGGTTCGCCATCACCGCCACCCAGATGCTGGAGTCGATGACCACCAATTCGCGTCCCACCCGCGCGGAGGCCTCGGATGTAGCCAACGCCATCTTCGACGGCTCGGACGCGGTCATGCTCTCCGCCGAGACCGCCTCGGGGCGCTACCCGGTGGAGGCCGTGCAGATGATGGCCCGGATCATCTTCGCCGCTGAAGCGAGCCAGCACTTGAGCGTCAAGGCGTGGGAGCGCGAACCATTTCGCAAGAACTCGGAAACGGACGAGTTCACCGACGCTCTGGCCGGAGCGGCGAACTACGCAGCCGAGCAACTCGATGCGAAATACCTGGTCGTCTTCACGCAGACCGGATTCGCGGCCCGGCTCATGTCGAAGTTCCGCCCCAAGGTTCCGATCATCGCGCTCACGCCCTCGTCCTGGGTGGCCAGACGGATGAATCTGCTCTGGGGAGTGCAGCCTTTCGTCCTGCGCGAAGCGGGGGAGTTTCACGAGCAGATCGTCGACCGCGTCGACGACTTCCTCCTCTCCAAGGACATCGTCCGCGCCGGCGACCGTCTGGTCATTCTCATGGGCTCGCCGATCTACCAGCGGGCCAAGACGAATCTGCTGAGGGTGCACCGGGTTCAAGTGTGACCTTGGTTGGCGGTTGGCGGTTGGCGGGAGTTACGACGAGCGAGTGGCGAGTGGCCCCGGCTGGTTTCGGCGCTGTCCCGAGCGCTCTCTGTACTACTGACCTCGAGTTTCTTCGCACGACGCGAAGATTTGCAGGCGGAGCATTGGAGCGCCGGCGTCCTCGCCGGCTGGC
>JBDTOZ010000142.1:0-6939 GCA_039932995.1 Acidobacteriota bacterium
CACGCCGGAGGCGTGGTGGAGATGAGCCGGGGGCGAGCGCCTTTGGCGCGCTGCCCCCGGAAATCGCAGAGCAGACATTGCACCCTGAAAGGGTGCTGCAATCCTCTCCGGCACCCTTTCAGGGTGCACTTCAAGATCGGCCGTGAACCGGGGGCAGCGCGCTCACGCGCTCGCCCCCGGCTCATCTCCGCCACGCCTCCGGCGTGAACCTCCGCACCGAGCACAAGCCCTCGGCACAACAGAATCATGAGGGTCGGCCCGACGACTCGACGACGAAACGACACGGCGAGAGTCTCATAGGTTCATAGGCTCACAGTCTCATAGACGCTCATGGCACGTGCACCTGTGAGACTGTGCCGCTATGAGACTGTGAGACTCGACGACCCGACGACCCGACGACGTGACGACCCGACGACCCGACGACTTGACGACGTGACGACTCGACGACCGACGACCCGACGACGAAGCACCCCGACGATCGGCTCACTCCCTCACCTCCACGCGGATCTCGTCGCTGTTGGCGCGGATGTCGGGGACGTACATGGCTTCGCCGAGGAGGGGCAGGGCGTGGAAGGAGCCGGGGACTTCGGCGCGGAGGGTGTATTTGATCTCCCACACTCCCTGGTTCAGATGATCGATGAACAGGGCCACTTTGCGATCGCGCAGCTCCTGATAGACCCAGGCGGATTGGCCGGTCTTCGGGCTCAGGGCGAAGAGCGGTTGTCCGCTCTGCAGCTCCACCGCTTCGAAGCCGCCCGGCTTGAGATCCTCGAACAACAGGTACGAGTAGTCGTTCTTCGACTCGATCGTCACCACCACTTCCACGCGCTCGCCGCTCCGGATGGCGTCGTGATCGCGCAGCGGCACGCGGTCGTACTGCACTCCTTTGAGCAGCGTGGGGCGTGGAGCCAGGCGGAAGTACTCGCGGCGGACGAAGATCTCGTTCCCGGCCGCCTTCACCGGTTCCTCCAGCGAGACGAACCGGGCCTCGGCGGAGAAGTAGAGGGGCGAGGTCCCGGCCGTGCGGCGAATGCGCACTTCCTGCATCGTGTCCGTCAGAATCGAGGCGTCGACCGGGAACCGGCTGGGCGCGCCCAGGACGTCCGTCGCGGTGAGCGTCTTCGTGGCGATGACCTTGCCGTTCACGGACACTTCGTATGACACGCCGCCGGCGAGCTCGCCGCTGTGCTGGAGGTAGTCGTTCAGCGCCAGCAGGGCGATGGCCGTGTCGCGCGTGTTGTTCCACTGCGCGCCGCGGCGATTCTTCACCAGCCAGTTCATGGCCGGCTCGATGAGCCTGTGACTCGGGTCGATGGTGGACAACGCCTGCAGCACGAAGGCGGTCGACTCCACCGGACTGTCATGCCAGCGCCACCAGAAGCCGGTCGTGCCCCAGTGCGCGGTGGCCATCGTCTCGGCGGTGGTCTCGCCTTTCAGCAGAACCGACTGATCGGGCGCGCGGTCGATCTTCACTCCATCCTCGAGATTGCGCACCAGCACGCGAGCGCGCTCGACGTCGTTCCAACGGTGCGCGGTGAGAGCGAGCAGGGCACGCGAGTAGGAAGTCAGTTTCTCGCGGTTCGTCCAGACGTCGTCGAAGGCCCGGCGGCCCGCGGCGGACGGAGTCTTGCGCCAGGCGGACAGGGCGTGAAGCATCCAAGCCTGATCGCTATACGCCTTCTCATACTGCACGAGATGCTGGTCCAGCCAGGCAGCGCCAGGCTCGGCGCGACCTTCGTCCACGCGCAGCCCTCCCTCGCGGGCCACGGCCATGCCCCAGACCACGTATGCGGTCATGAAGGCGTCACTGTCCCCCTCCTTCCACCAGCCCCACCCGCCGTCGCCGTGCTGCATGTCGTACAGGCGAGCCAGTCCGGCAGCAGTGACGGCGTCGAGCTCCTTGCCGGCCACGCGGGCGCGGCCGAGCTTCAACTTCTCCAGCGTGCGCGCCACGATGGCCGCCGGGAGGAAGCGGCTCATCGTCTGTTCCGTGCAGCCGTACGGGTATTGAATGAGGTACGGCAGCGCGTCCAGCATGGTCACGGCCAGACTGGGCGCGACCTGCACCGTGAGATCGGTGGCGCGGCGCTCGCGCGGCAGGTCGAGCCGGATCAACGCTTCCGATCCGCGCAGTTTTCCGGAGTGGGCGATCAGCTTGTCGATGCCGTGCTCGTAGACGACGAACGGCCGCTCCATGGCGTCGCCGTATTGCGCGGAGCGCGCGGTCACGCGCAGCTTGGCCGGGCCGGCCTTCTCCGCGACCACCGTCCAGTCCGCACGGGCCTCGCCATGCGCCGGCACCTGCACCGCCTTGGATGCGGACGGAGTCAGCGTCAGTCCTTCGACCTCCAGTGACGGCGTGACGCTCAGCACCTGGTCGGTGTTGTTGTTCATCACCGCCGAGACCACCACGCGATCGCCGGCCACGAAGAACCGCGGGCCCTGCAGCCGGACCAGCAACGGCATGTTCGTCCGTGCCGTGGCGGTGGCCATGCCGAACTGAGAGCTCGCCGTTGCCGCACGCGCGGTGGCGCGCCACGTGGTCAAGGCCTCGGGATACTTCACCTTCACCGTGGCCGTACCGTCGGCTCCCGTCACCACGTCCGGTTTCCAGAACGCCGTCGAGCGGAAGTCACTGCGCACCTGCACATCGATCTGCTGCGGCGCGGCCTGATTCATCACCGCGTCGGCCACCGCGTTTGACCTTTCCGCGCGGGATTTCATCTGCGGCGCCATCGCCGGCGCCGGTGGCGCAGGCGGCGAATCCATGGCCATGGATTCGGCCATCCGCGCGCCGACCATCCCTCCCGCCACTCCACCCACGACACCCATTTGCCGTTGGTCTTTTGCCAATCCGTAGTAGCCAGAGTCCCCCTCCGAGCCCGGCACTTCGGCCGGCCCGTCGAGCGGCTGGTCCTCGATCAACAGATATTGCTGTCCCTGCAGCCCCGCCGAGATCTGCAGCGGATTCTCCCGGGTCTCTCCGTAGAAGAACGGGCGCGGGTCGCCTGCCAGATCTGCCTGGATGGCCGTCACCGCTTCATCCGAAACGGCCAGACCCACTTCCGCGCGCACCGGCTTGCCGGAGGAGTCGCGCGTGGTCACGGTGACCGTCCCTTCCTGCCGCGGCTCGTACTGTTCGCGGTCGGTCTTCACTTCGACCTGCAGGAACTGCTCGACCGGCGGGACGACGATGCGCTCGCTGTCCGTGCTCAGTTGGCGATCGAAAACCGAGGAGGCGGTGATGTAGAAGTTCGGGACGTGACGCGCGTCGAGCGGGAGTTGCACGAGCTTGACGGTGCCGTCGAGGTGCAGGACCTGCGTGTCGACGATGTCGTCGGCCGCGGAGGTAAGGACGATCCAGCGGCCGCTGGCGGGTGTGACCACGAGTATCGAGGCGGTCTCGCCGGCACGCATGGTCTCCTTGTCGAGGATCAGATCGAGCCCGCCCACGTGATAGCCGAGGTCCATGGTGGCTTTGTCGGCAACCCAGAGTGCCGTCTCGGTGGTCACCACGTCACGCGCCTTCGGTCCGTCGGTGCTGGTCCATCGCACCAGGTAGTAGCCGGTGGACTTCGGTGTGAACGTGAACGTGGCGTCGCCGCTGGCGGCCGTGGTCACCTTGGTCGTGAGAACTTCTTCGTCTTCATAACGGGCCGGCCGGATGCGTCCCGAATTCTTGCGCACCACGCCCGCGGGGATCGGCGGATCGGCCTCGCGCCAACGGCGGCGCACGACCTTCACGGTCCCCGTCACCTCCACCGGCTTGTCGTTGGCATCCTGGGCATGCAGCTTCACGGAGACGCTGTCGCCCGGGCGATAGACCGAATGCTCCGGTCGGGCCATGACGGAGTAACGCTGGCGCATCACGCGCACGGTGCCCTCGCCACGCACTTCGCGGCGCGAGGCATCCACCACGCGTGCCTCGATGCGGTAGGTCATGTCCGTTCCATCGCGCGGCGTGTCGATGCGCAGCACGGCCCGCCCCTCGGCGTCAGTGCGCAGTGTGTCGCGGCGGACCACCGTCCCGTTGTCGTACGAAGGAGGCGTCGGGAAATACCAGGCGTACTCCCGCCACGGATACCAGGTCTGGGAGAAGGGCTGCTGGTACGTGACCGCTTCGACGGTGGCGTTCGCGACCGGTCCGCCGAAGTAGTACGTGGCCTCGATCGTGGCCTCGATCGTGTCTCCCAGCCGATATTGCTTCTCCTCGGGCGTGACCACTCTCACCAGAAACTCGGGGAGCTTGTACTCCTCGAGGCGAAACAGGACGGCCGAGCCGCGGAAGTCGTTCTTCGATTTGAAGGTGATGACGTACTGGCCGAGGGCCATTGCCTCGGTGAGGGGGAGCTCGCCCCAGAAACTGCCGAAGGCGTTGAGCTTGGCGACGCCCGAGGCCACTTTCTCGCCGCGGGGGCTGGTGATCTCGTAGTCCAGTGCCGCGCCATCGGGCGTCTGCCAGCTTTCGTTCTGGCGAACGCGCGCCAGGACCTTCCACTGCACCGTTTCCAGCGGCCGGTAGGCCGGGCGGTCCGTGAACGCGTAGATGCGCCATTCCGGATTCGCGTCACCATGCCGCGAATAGCTGTATCCCTGCAGGTACGCCTGACGCGCGCCGGCGGAAGCGGTGATGAGCATGTACCCGCTGCGGTCCCCGGCCACGATGCGCGCCAGACCCTCCGCGTTCGTCAGCGCGTCGCGCTCTACGAGATTGCCGCCGTTGCGCTGCCAGATGTGGACGCGCGCGTTGGCGATCGGTTCGCCCGTGACCACGTCGGACACGTAGACGTCCATGCGCTGGTTTCCGGAGTGCACGAGGATGTGCGCGTCCGTGACGAGCACGAGTTGCCGGGCCTTCTCTCCGCCGGCGCCGGCTGTGAGGATGTAGGCACCCGGAGCCAGTCGCGGCTCGAGCCGGAGGCGCGTGCTGCCCGGCCGATGCTCGCCGGTGTCGTTGGTCTCGAAGGCCCAGCTCCGCACGACCTTGCGGCCTGCGGTGACGATCTGGCTGGTCCACTCCTGACGCTCGTCGTAACGCCCGTCCTTGGTGAGGTCGACGCTCACCAGTGCCAGCTCGATGCGCTTCACATTGCGCCACGACAGCACGAGATCCTGCTCGGACTGAGGGAGAAACGTGCCCCCGGCCTGCACGCCCACCGCGGGCCCGATGATCGCGGCCACAGCCTGCTTGGCGGTGTCGTAGTAGCGCGTCTCCTCGGGCTCGAGCTCGGTGAGGATGCGCCGGTAGAACTCCAGCGCCTTCGTGTAATTCGCGGTGGGTTGCTCGTCCTCCCCCACCCCGGAGACGAAGTCGCGGCCGTTGGCCAGACTGACGGCGTAGAGGTAGAGCGCGTCGTCGTAGTACTCGCTCTTCTTGCCGATGGCGATGACTTCCGGGAGCAGCTCCATGCCCCGCTCGATGCTCTGCGGATTGCCCTCGCGCAGGTACTGCTGGGCCAGGAGGTAGCGCGCGTGCGCCCGTTCTTCCGGTGTCTCGGCCAGCGTCACCGCGTTCACGAGCGCGGCGCGGGGGACGTACCAGCCTTCGTTCTGCTCGGCCAGCTTCCAGACGATGTCCAGGTAGCGCCGCCGGGCGCGAGGCAGGTCGCTGCTCCCCGCCCAGAACTCGAGCGCGGCCGCATAGCGTTGCTGCGCCGCGCCCTGATTCCGTTCGTAAGGGTGGGTGAAGAAGAGGTCGCCCAGAGCCTCGTTCATCTCCGCGCGCATTTCGTCGTCCGGCGATTTGGCGATGAGCTGTTCCAGGGCCGCGCGGGCCGCGGTCCGCGCGGAAGGGTCGTTGTCGGGATTGGCCACATCCGCGCGCAGCGTCGTCTCCGCGAGCCGAAACTCCACCCAGCGCCGGTCCTCCGGCGTGAGCTCGAGCTTGGCGGCCTGCTCGTACACCTCGTGCGCGCGCAGGAACGACTTCTCCGCGTACTCCCGCTCCGCATCGGCCTTCAGCCGGACGTAGGGAGACGCACCCTGCGGCTGCGCCCCCGCGATCGAAAGAAGCAGACTGCCGAGGAACGAGAGCACCAGAATTCTGCGCATACGGCGTATAGGACGCAGTTCCGTGGCGAAAAGCAACCGGATGGCGGTTATCGGCTGGCGGTTGGCGGGGGCCACGAGCCGACGGGGACGTTCATCGTTCCGCGTTCATCGTTCCACGTTCTTAGCGAGCCACGCCTCCACCTCTTCGGGGTGGTAGCCGAAGGGGCCGGGCTCACCTTTGTAGACGATCACTCCCCGCGGGTCGATGATGTAGAAGCGCTCCGGCCAGCCGGCATACAACTTCTCCGTATGGTCGTCCATGGTGTCGACGGCCAGCGGGACGGGGTAGTGGAAGCGCTTCACGAAATCGTTGGCGATGAGCATGCGCTCGCCAAGGGAGTGGGGCTGGCGGTAGCAAACGTCTTCCTTCTCATTCGAGTCCATCTGCCACTCGTCGAGAGGATGGGCCTCGCGGATGTAGACGGTCTGGAAGCGCACCCGGTCGCCGTATCGTTGGTGCAGTTTTTTGAGCTGGTCGACCGACCGGCGGAAGGGAGGTCACGTGAAACTGCCAAACACGAGCAGCGTCGGCTTCGATCCCTCCAGCAGCGGCTGCCGCGACTTCCCGTCCAGCGCCAGCAGCATGGCATTGGGAGCCCGATCCCCCACGTGGAGATCGCCGTCGCGACGCTGATCGTAACGGATCATCCCGATGACATTGCGCGGCCCGATCTTCGCGACCATCACGCCGCCCGCCGCCAACACCAGCACCACGATGCCAAGCAGGATCTTCTTCCACATGGGAGTGAGGGGGAATGATAGCGCGGGATTCGTTCCATGAGCGAGTGCGGAGTGCGGGGGGCGGGCGGGGTGGGCGGGTGCGGGGCGGGGGGCGGGTGCGGGCCGGGGGGCGGGTGCGGTGCGGGAAGTCGCGGCAGCCGCTGCTGG
>JBDTOZ010000143.1:0-6646 GCA_039932995.1 Acidobacteriota bacterium
GAGTCTCACAGTCTCATAGTCTCAGAGGGTCCGTGGCTCGGGCGTCTATGAGACTGTGAGACTCAACTCGACGGCCGGACGAGACCATGCGAAGACTCGACGACTCGAAGACTTGACGACTCGAAGACCCGACGACAAGAAGACAAGAAGACAAGAAGACAACAAGACAAGAAGACTCCTACCGCATCTGGAGTGCGGGCTTCACGTAGCCGCGGTGGCAGGTCGTGCAGTTGACGCTGGCGTCCATCGTGTCGATCTCGGTGAGCTTGCCGAGGTGCTCGTTGATCATGCGCACCATGAGGATCATCTCCCGGGCCGCGCGCTTGGGGCGTTTCTCGTCCGCTTCCCAGCGATCCTCGACGTGGCAGTAATCGCAGCTCACGCCGAGGGACTGGCGGTAGCCGATGTCCATGATGCGCAGGAAACGGTCGGCGGGGATGTCCCCCATGAGCTTGACGTTGTGGAACACCTCGCCGGCCGGCTTGCTGGCATTGGGCCCGAGCTCCTTGAGGAGCTGGGTCACGCTGGGGTTCTCCTTGACCTCGGTATCGGGGCTGGCATTGGTCGCGAATAGGAGGAGCAGGACGGCGGCCACGATGCGCATGAAAACATCCTACGACGGCACGGAACGAAACGAGTAGCGAAGGTGTTACGGCGCCACGACATGCAGCGCACGATCCGCGTCCTCCGCATTGCGCTGCCGATTCTCTTCGTGGCGTTCGTGGCAGTCCTCGTCCTCAATTGGAATCGCGCGGCCGGGCGAAAAGGCACCGTTCCGGGCGAGCCGGTGACCTCCACCCAGAGGCCCGACGACGACCCGCTGATCTCGTCGACGGCGTTCTCGGACGTGCAAACGATCGGCGGCAGAGTGGTCTCCCGCATCAGCGCGGATCGCGTGATCGCGTTCAAGTCCGGCTGGTCGACGCTCGAGGGCGTGAAGCTCACCCTCTATCGCGCCAACGGACTGACCTATGAGCTCTCCTGTCCACAAGCGCAGTTCAACTCGCAGACGAAGGAAGCAGAGGCCAAGGGGGGAGTGCGCGTCAGCTCCAGCGACGGCATCGAGGTCGTCACGGCCGAGATTCGTTACGACGGGGCGCGGCTGACGAACGAGATCCCCGTGACCTTTCGCGTCGACCGCTGGCAGGGCAAGGCCGGAGCGCTCGATCTCGACGTCCAGGGCGAGACCTTGCGCCTCTTCAAGCAGGTGGATGCCACGATGGCCGTCGTGCAGCCGAATGAGGTGCCGATGACCATCCACGGCAACGAGAGCATCTTCCGCCGCAAGGAGAATACGGTGGAGTGGAAAGAGGGCGTGCAGATGGACCGCGGACCGGAGCGGTTGCGCGCCGACTGGATGCTGGGCCGCTTCACCCAGGACCGGCGCCAGCTCATCGGCATGGAAGGCAACGGACACGTGCTCATCGTCATGGCCGCCAGTCCCGCCCCCGGCGAAGACCTCGGCGGAACGAAAGAGGTCACGGCCGATCACTTCCATACCGAGATCGGCCCGGATGGCCAGATCGGCGCCATCATCGCGGCGGCCTCGGGACCGGCACCGGTCCATGCCGTGCTGGAGGGTCCGCCCAGGCGGGACATCGTGGCCCGGACGGTGCGCATCGCGCTGGCGAACCGCGTGGTCAGCGAGATCCGTGCGGACGTGCAGGTGATGATGAAAGAGCTGGGCGCCGAGCCACGCCAGATCCAGGCCGAGCACGTGACGGTCTGGTTCGACGCGGCCACCAAGAAGGCCCGCGCCGCCTACCTCGAGGGAGCGTTCCGCTACAAGGATCCGAAGAACACCGCCTCGGCTTTCCGCGCGAATTACGACATCGTCGGCGACAAGATCGTCCTGACCACCGACCCGGGATGGCAGGCCACCGTCGTCGCGGACGGCCAGACGCTGAAAGCGAAACAGATCGAGTTCTCGCCGCGTGCGCAGACGGCGCGCGCCTCCGGTGCCGTCATCGCGGAGCTGGTCGGCAAGAGCGGGGGCGCCACCGCGAATGCCACCGGACTGTTTCCGACAGGAAAACCGGTCTTCGTCAACGCCGACGAGCTGGTCATGCGCCAGGCCACCAAGATCGCGCTCTTCACCGGTCACGTGCGCGCGTGGCAGGACGACAACACTCTGCTCGCAGCGGAGCTGCAGGTGCAGGGAGCGGGGGAGACCATCACGGCGCGCGGCGGCGTGCGCACGCTGCTGTTCAATACCGGGACCGAGGCGCGGAAGACGCCGCTGCAGTCGACCAGCGAACAACTCGTGGCGCGCAAGAACGAGCGTCGCATCGAGCTGCTGAACAAAGTCACCATCGTCGACGAGACGCGCACGCTGAAATCGGAGAAGGCGGTCTTCTTCCTCGACGAGGCTCGCAAGCTGCAGCGCATCGAAGCCGAGCAGACCGTGACCGTCGTCGATCAGACCACGAGCCGCAGAGGTACGGGCGACAAGGCCATCTACCAGGTCGGCAAGAAGATGATCTACCTCTCCGGCACCCCCGCCACCATCTCCGATCCCACAGGCTCGGTGACCGGCCAGCAGATCAGCTTCGACCTCAACCGGAACCGGGTGCAGGTCGTCAGCCCCGAGGGCCAGACCAAGGGGACGTACAAGCACGACGGGTAGAGCACGGCCTGAGCAAGGGCGGCACGGGAGTCCGGGCTCCGCGCGGAGCCGGGACGATCGTTCCCATTCTCTGTTCCCACTCACTGCTCACTGCGCCCTTCCTCTGGTACTCTCCGGCCCGCAAATGACCGACGCACCGCTCACGCTCACGGCGACCCACCTGCTCAAGGTGTACAAGGGACGGAAGGTCGTTCGCGACGTGTCGGTGGACATCCGCCAGGGCGAGATCGTCGGGCTGCTCGGGCCGAATGGTGCGGGGAAGACGACCACCTTCTACATGATCGTGGGGCTGGTGCGGCCGGATGGTGGGAGCGTCACGCTCGGGAACGACGACATCACCGGCTTGCCGATGTATCTGCGTGCGCAACGGGGGCTGAGCTATCTGCCGCAGGAACCGTCGGTGTTCCGGAAGTTGACGGTGCAGGAGAACCTGCTCTCGGTCTTCGAGACGATGAATCTTCCGCGCGCGGAGCGGGAGCGGCGCACGGAGTTGCTGCTCGAAGAGTTCGGGATCACGCACATCGCGCGGAGCCGGGCGTTCACGTTGTCGGGGGGAGAACGGCGGAGGGTGGAGATCGCCAGAAGCCTGGCCATCAACCCGGCATTCATCTTGCTAGATGAGCCGTTTGCAGGAATCGATCCAATCGCAGTCTTCGAGATCCAACGTATCGTCTCGCAACTGCGGGCCCGAGGGATCGGCATTCTCATCACAGACCACAACGTGCGGGAAACTCTGAAGATCACCGATCGCGCCTACATCATCAAAGAGGGCGAGATCTTCCGTCAGGGAGCGCCCGAAAGCCTCTCTGCGGACGCCGAGGTTCGGCGAATTTACCTGGGTGAGACATTCAATCTAAACTGAGCCGGGGAAGGCAGAAGCACTCGACTTGAATTCATGGCACTTGAACAGAAGCTTCACCTAAAACTCAGCCAGAAGCTGATCATGACGCCGTCGCTGCAGCAGGCGATCAAGCTGCTGCAGCTCTCGAAGCTCGAGCTCCAGGAAGTCCTCAACCAGGAACTGCTCGAAAACCCGCTCCTCGAAGAATCGGCCGAAGAGGTCAAGAGCGAAGAGACCCAGGCCGAGGAGACCAAGAGCGAGAACGAAGCGCAGGACGTCAAGCCGGTCGATGCGCCGGCCGACACCGAGGAGAAGAAAGACTCCTTCGACGAGATCGACTACGACGCCTATTTTCAGGACTACATCGAGTACGGCTACAACCCGCGGGGGATGGGGGAGGAGCACGAAGAGTTCCCCATCGAGAACACCCTCACCCGTCCGCCGAACCTCTCCGACCACCTGACCTGGCAGCTCTCCATGTCCGACGCTTCGCCCCGGACCAAGGAGATCGCCCAGTTCATCATCGGCAACATCGACGAGGACGGATACCTCCGCGCCAACAACGACGAGATCATGGCTTCGGGCGGGTTCGCGCCCGAGGAAGTGGAGATCGCCGTCAAGGCCGTGCAGTCGCTCGACCCCATCGGCGTCGGCGCTCGCGACTTGCGCGAATGCCTCCTGCTGCAGCTCCGCTTCCTGGAGATCGACGCCCCGCTGGTCGAAGTCATCATCCGCGACCACTGGGACGAGTTCATGCAGCGCAAGTTCGCGCCGCTGGCCAAGACTCTGGGCATCGACATGAAGACGCTGGAGAGCGTCGTCGAGTTGATCAAGCACCTCGATCCCAAACCAGGGAGGAAGTACTCCAATGAGCGAGCGATCTACGTCGAGCCGGACGTCTACGTCCAGAAGGTAGGGGACGAGTACGTGATCGTCCTCAACGAGGACGGCATGCCCAAGCTGCGCATCAACAGCGGCTACCGGAGCATGCTCAACAGCATGGACTCCAAGTCCGACGGCGAGACCGTCAACTACATCAAGGACAAGATCCGTTCGGCGGTCTGGCTCATCAAGTCCCTGGACCAGCGCCAGCGCACCATCTACAAAGTGGCCGAGTCCATCGTCAAGCACCAGCGCGAGTTCCTGGAGCGTGGCATCGACTTCCTGCGCCCGCTGGTCCTGCGGGACGTGGCCGACGACATCCAGATGCACGAGTCCACCGTCTCCCGCGTCGTCTCCAACAAGTACATGCACACGCCGCGGGGCCTCTTTTTGATGAAGTACTTCTTCCACAGCGGAATCGATTCCGACACGGGCGAGGACATCTCGTCCCTCACGGTGAAGAAGAAGATCCAGAGCTTCATCGACCATGAGGACCCGCGTAAGCCCCTCAGCGATTCGAAGATCATGAAGATCCTCAACGACGAGGGAATCAACATCGCCCGCCGGACCGTGGCCAAGTATCGGGACGAGCTCAACATCCCTTCCTCCACGGACCGCAAACAAATCTTTTAGTCGAGGTGTCGTACATGGCAACCGAGATTTCCGGCCGTAATTACGAGATTCCCGCCGACGTCCGCGACCTGGTGGAGAAGAAGCTCGCCAAGATCGAGGACAAGCTGTTCGACGACGTCATCGAAGTGCGCGTGGTCCTGCAGGTCGAGAAGCGCCGCAACATCTGCGAGGTGCTCATCGTGGGCAAGGACCACGACGTCAAGACCGTGCAGGAGTCGGACGAGTCGATGCAGGATGCGGTCAATTCCGCGATCGATCATCTGAAGCGTCAGGCCCAGAAGAATCGAGAGAAGATCCGCGACCATCGCCGCAAGGAAGGCAACGGCCGCGACGTGACCCAGTGGTCCGTGCAGGTGCTCGAGCCGGGCAACCTGCGCGAGGACACCGAGGAGCGCGCGCCCCGCATCGTCAAGACCAACAACATCGAGATCCGTCTGATGTCCATCGAGGAGGCGGCCTTGCGTCTGGACGACTCCAGAAACGAATTCATCGTCTTTCGCGACGTGGACAGTGACCGCGTCTCCGTGATCTACAAGCGTCGCGACAACAACCTCGGACTGATCGCGCCGGAATTCTGACGCTTCCTTTCGGAATGCATTCTTGACGGCACTGCCAGCGGGCCATGGCTTGGCCCGCTGCTTTGCCACGCGATTTGTTTTCCGCCGGCCAGGCGAGCCGGTGCTACCATCGCACCAGCACGCCCATGTTTGAAACTGTTTCGACGGAGACGAAGCGGAGCCGGGCCCTGTGGTTTGAGACCCTTCCGGCTTCCCTCGGCATTCACGCGTTGATCGCGGGTGTGGTCGTGTTTGGAGCCCTGAATCGGATCTCCTTCCCCGACCAGCCGCCGGCCATGCGTGAGGTGTACAACCTCGTCGAGATTCCGCCTCCGCCCCCGCCACCGCCGCCACCTCCGGCCGCCGCAAAGGATCACCCGGTCCAGCAGTCCACCGGGACTCCGCGCGTCGAGCCGGAAGAGATCGTCGCCCCCAATTTCATCCCGGACGAGATCATCCCCGCCAGCGCTCCCGTGGTTGCCCTTACCGGACCTGAAGGACCGGGCGGAGGGGAGGGAGTGGAAGGTGGAATCGAAGGCGGCGTCGTCGGTGGTGTGCTCGGCGGAGACCTGGCCGGCGTCGCGGGTGGCGCCGTCGGAGGCACGCCCGGTGGCACCGAGGGCGGCGTCGTCTATGTCGAGCGCGATCAGCCGCTGCACATGTTCCCGCTGTCGCAGGTCTATCCCAGCTATCCCGAAAAAGCCCGCCTGCAACGGTGGGAGGACCGCCTGGTCGTCCGTTACGTCATCGGGACGAACGGCCGCATCAAGGAGGTCAAGATCATCGAGCCGGCCACGCGCACGGAGTTCAACGAAGCAGCCCTGCACGCCATCCGTCACTGGCGCTTCCGGCCCATGATCAAGGACGGACAGGCGCAGGAAGTCGTCCACGAGTTGACGATCTTCTACAAGATGCAGGTGTGACGCGTGGTCCGGCTTCACCGCCCCGTGGCTTTGCAATCACCTGAGCCATTGGCGCGACGGGAACGACGCGCCGGGCAGAATGCCCGCGCTCCATCCGCGCTAACTTTTAGAAGGACGGGAGGGCGCTGAGGGGAGCCTCTGTGGAGCGGTGGACTTTAGTCCACCGGGCACTCGCGACGCGCGT
>JBDTOZ010000144.1:0-4143 GCA_039932995.1 Acidobacteriota bacterium
GCGGTCTCCATAGGGCTTCGCCCCGGCGGGCTTCGCGGGACGGGGACGCGTGCGCTGCTGCTCTTCCTCGTAGGCGGAGGTGACACGGATGTTCAGCGACTTGCCGCGGAACTTCTTGCGCCCCACTTTGTCGATGACGGTGTCGACGTAATGGTCGGGGATGCCCACGTAGGTGACGTCGTCCTGAATGTCGATGGGCCCGATCTCGCGGCCTGGGATGTTGGCTTCGTTGGCGATGGAGCCGACGACGTCGGAGGCGCGGATGCCGTCGTTCTTGCCCACGGCCATGGCCAGGCGTACGGTCTTGCCGGTGCCTTCGCCCCGGACGGGCTCCGCGTCGTCGTCACCCGCCGATGCCTCTCTCGAGGACTCGACCGTGCGACGACTGGTCGTCTCGTCCCGCTCCTGCTCGCGTGCCTTGACCAGCACTTTGGCTCCGTTGGCGATGCGCACGGCCGCGGCGGCGACGTCGGTGATCTCGAAGCCTTCTTCGGCGATCTGTTCGACGAGCTCGACGTACATCTCCAGCTCGCCTTCCTGGATGGTTTTGCGCAGGGTTTCCTTGAAGACGGAGATGCGCTTGGCGGCCACGTCGGCGCGGGTGGGCATCTTCATCGGCTTGATGGCCGTGCCGGTGTACTTCTCGATCTCGCGCATCATGCGCCGCTCGCGCGGAGTGATGAACATGGTGGCCACGCCGCTGCGTCCGGCACGGCCGGTGCGTCCGATGCGGTGGACGTACGCTTCGACGTCGTACGGCACGTCGTAGTTGATGACGTGCTCGATCTGTTCGACGTCCAGGCCCCGCGCGGCCACGTCCGTGGCCACGACCACTTCGACCTGACCGGCGCGCAGGCGGCGGATGACGCTCTCGCGCAAGGGTTGGCTCATGTCGCCGTGCATGGCCACCGCCGCAAATCCGCGGCCTTCGAGCTTCTCGGCCAGCTCCGCGGAACCGGTCTTGGTGCGCCGGAAAATGAGCACGGCCTCGGCGGGCTCGAGTTCGAGGATCTGCGTGAGCACTTCCAGCTTCTGCCCCTCGGAGACGTTGAGGAAGCGCTGCTGGATGTCGGGAGCGTTGATGGCCTTGTGCTCGATCTCCACGCGCTCCGGATTGGTCAGGTGACGCTTGGCGATGCGCAGCACTTCGTCCGGCATGGTGGCCGAGAACAGAGCGGTCTGGCGTACGGCAGGGATGGAGCTGAGGATCTTCTCCATGTCCTCGATGAAGCCCATCTTCAGCATCTCGTCCGCTTCGTCGAGGACGACGAACTTGATGTGCGAGAGGTCGAGGCTGCCGCGGTCGAGATGATCGATGAGGCGGCCGGGCGTGCCCACCACGACGTGCGCGCCGCGCTCGAGGCGCTTGAGCTGCGGCACGATCGGCGCGCCGCCATAGACGGGGATGACGCTGATGGGATCGAGCTTGCTGGCGTAGGAGTGGATGGCGTCCGCGACCTGCATGGCCAGCTCCCGCGTGGGACAGAGAACGAGCGCCTGCGGCTTCTTCTTCTTTGGATCGATCTTCTCGAGCGCGGGCAGTGCAAAAGCCGCCGTCTTGCCCGTGCCTGTCTGCGCCTGGCCGATCAGATCACGGCCCGCGAGGAGGAGTGGAATGGTGCGCTCCTGGATCGGCGTGGGAGCTTCATAGCCGTGGGAGGTGAGAACTTCGACGATTTCAGGACGGAGACCGAGGGCTGCGAATGCATTCATGACCGGGGCATCATATGGGGGTTTGCGGTTTTGGGCTGCTCAGGGGGACCGTTCCATCATCGGGGGAGGGGCGTTCTCCGGCTGAAGACGGGTGCTATTCGCTATCGCCGCCTACGGCGGCTTTGGTTGCGGCTACGCTGTGTCTCAGTGTCTCTGTGCCTCTGTGGTGAACCGTCCCCTCGTGCCGGAGCGGCGGGAGTCAGAACCGGTACACGACCGCGTTGATGTGCATGCCTGCGCCGACCGAGGCGAAGACGACGGTGTCGCCGGGGGCGAGGGTGTGACCGGTGAGTTTTTCCTTGCGAATCAGATCGAGCAGAGTGGGCACGGTGGCCACGGAGCTGTTGCCGAGCCAGGAGATGGTCATGGGCATGATGTCGTCGGGAGGAGTGCCGGCGCCTGCCAGCTCGAAGACGGCGTTGAGGATCGCCTCGTCCATCTTCCCGTTGGCCTGGTGGATGAGCACCTTGCTCACGTCACGCAGGTCTACGTCTGCGCGACGCAGCGCCTCGAGCATGGCCCCGGCCACGTTGTTGAGTGCGTACTTGTAGAGCTTGCGCCCCTCCATCTTCAGGAACAGCGCTTCGAGAAAGGCCTCGGGGTTGTAGGACTCGCCCATGCGCAGCATCTCGGAATGCTCGAGGGTGTCGGAGCGGACGGCATGAGCGAGGATCCCCACGCGCTCGTCCGTCTCACGTGCTTCCACGATCACCGCGCCCGCCCCATCGGCGTAGATCAGGCTGTCGCGGTCATGGGGATCGGAGATGCGTGAGAGCGTGTCCGCTCCGATGATCATCACCCGGCGCCTGTCGCCGGCGCGGATCATGGCGTCGGCCACGATGAGGCCCTGGAGCCAGCCCGGGCAGCCGAAGATGAGATCGAAGGCCGGCGCATACGGGTTGCGGATGCCGAGGCGGGCCTTGACGCGCGCCGCGATCGCAGGCACGAGGTCGGAACGGGAGCTGCCGGCGCGCACGTCGCCGAAGTTGTGCGCCACGATGATCCCGTCCAGTTCCTCTGCGTCGATGCCGGACGAGTCCAGTGCGTCGCGCGCGGCCTCGTAGGCCAGGTCGGTCGTCACCATCTCATCGGGGGCGTAGCGGCGCTCGCGGATGCCGGTGATGCTCTCGAACTGCTTGAGGATCTCATCGTTGCTCTTGCTCAGCGGCTGCCGGTCGGTCCCGCGGAAGTCGTGATCGAGGAAGGCCTCGTTCGGCACACGCTGGGTGGGGAGGTGGCTTCCGGTAGCTGCGATGACGGTGCGTATCACGTTGGCGTAAGCCTAACGCGATCCGGTCCCATTCGTCACCATTGAGTAACGGCGACGGCTCGTCGGATTTCGGCGACTTTCCGGCCTTACGGCCCAGGTCCGCCCGCGGCGGCCCGTTCGTAGGAGAATGCGCTCCGGCTCATGAGCGAACGTCCCCATCTCTTCGGAATGCTGCCCGGAACCCTGACCGCGCATCTGCGTGCGCACGGAATCGCCGTTCGCGATGCGGAGGCGCGTCGTATCGTTGCACACGTCATTGGAAGGGGAGGGGCCGGGTATCCGCTTTCCCGCCCGGTGCCGCGCGCGGTGGAGCAGGCCGTCGACGCGCTCGTCGAGCGGCGGCCTTTGGAGGTCGTCGAGCGGGTCACCGATCCTTCGGACGGCTTCGTGAAATACCTCTTCCGCCTGCCGGACGGCGCGGTGGCCGAGGCCGTGCGCATTCCGCTGGAGAAGGAGGGGCGATTCACGGTGTGCCTCTCCAGTCAGGCCGGCTGCGCGATGCGCTGTGATTTCTGTGCGACAGGACGACTGGGGCTCACTCGCAGTCTCGAGGCGTGGGAGATCGTCGCGCAGTTTCTCGCGGTGAGGGAGGAAGCACCGGGGCCGGTCACCGGCGCGGTGTTCCAGGGACAGGGAGAGCCGCTGCACAACTACGACGAGGTGATGCGCGCCGCGGAGATTCTCAGCGATCCGTGCGGAGGGCGCATCGCCGCGGAGTCGATCACGATCTCCACGGTGGGCCTGGTGCCGGCCATTCATCGCTATGCCGAGGAGCAACGCCCCTATCGCCTGATCGTCTCGCTGACGTCCGCGGTCGATGAGCGTCGCCACGCGCTGATGCCGGTGGCGGGGGCCTGGCCGGTGGCCACGCTTGCCCATGCGGTGCGCGCCTATCAACGTGCCTGCGGCGGACGGGTCACTCTGGCTTGGGTGGTGCTGGGCGGCATCAACACGGGAGCGGACGAAGTGGAAGCGCTCCGCGCACACTTTGGAGACATCCCCATGCGTCTCAACCTCATCGACGTGAACGACGCCCGCCAGGACGGCTACGTCCGCGCCACGGACGAGGAGCTCTCCGCCTTCCGCGACGCGCTGCGAACGCTCGAGGTGCCGGTGGTGCGCCGCTACAGCGGAGGAGCCGCAAAGCACGCCGCGTGCGG
>JBDTOZ010000145.1:0-4814 GCA_039932995.1 Acidobacteriota bacterium
CCCCCGCCCCCCGTCCCCTGCACCCTGAGTGGATGGGTCTCTTCGCGCTCCTGATTGCGGCCGGCTTTCAGTTCGGCCTGCAACCAGCGGCACGGGTGGAGTTCGAAGATGAGTCGGTGGTCAAGGACGGCGGTACGCTCTATCCGGACCCCTATACCCTCATGCGGGCCACGTATCGCGGGGGCTGGGTGCTCGAGCCGGGGCAATCGCTGTCGTTTTCCGCGAAGAAGGGCACCTACGCGGTGGACTTCATCACGGGGCTCGGGGCGACGTTCGAGGTTGCCGGACGCAGCTATGTCGTGGGTCCGGGAGACCGCTATCAGGCCATTCCTGTGAACATTCCGCGGGAAGGACGGGTTACCCTGCGCTGCCTGAGCGGAGCAATCAACCTGGATCGGATGACCCGTAACGATGATTGACGTGATCGTGCTGGACGTGGACGGCGGCTCGATGCTGACCGAGTGCATCGACTCGATCCGTGGGCAGACGGTGCGTCCGTCACGAATCCTCGTGTTCGACAATGGGTCGCGCGAGCCGGTCGCGCAAAGGATCTCGGACGTGGAGGTCTACCGCAGCGAAGTGAACCTCGGCTTCGCCGGCGGGGTGAACGCGGCCTTTCACCTTCGCACGGCGGCGTACGTGGCCCTGATCAACAACGACGTCGTGCTGCACAAGGACTGGCTCGAGCAGGTGCGCGACGCGTTGGAGCGCGATCCTCAACTGGCCGCGGTGCAGACGATCAACGCCGGTCCGGACGGACGCATCGACGGGGCCGGCATCGACGTGGGCGACGGTACGTTTCGGCAGATCGGGCGAGGGAAGGCGGTGGGGACACCGCTGTCCGTGGCCTGGGGCGTTTCCGCCACGGCCACGCTCTATCGCGCCGAGGCGCTGGGCCCGAAGGTCTTCGACGAACGGCTCTTCGCCTATTACGAGGATGTGGAGCTGGCGGCCCGGCTGCGCGCCACCGGATGGCGCACGGCGGTGTTGCCGGTGGTCAAGGCCACGCATCGCGGCTCCGCCAGTGCTTCGGTGCTTGGCGGTGACGCTCGCCGCCTGCGCACGCGCAACCGCTACCTCGTGGCGCGAATGCACCCGGGCGTAGGCCGCGTGGGCGCGCTGCTCTGGGAGGACGCGAAGCTGATGTTGCGGGGACGCTCCTCCCTGCGCGGGATCGTCCAAGGTCTCTTCGGAAGGATGAAGGATGAGCGATGAGCACGGCAGGACCGTTCCTCGCTCCTCGTTCAGCGTTCCGCGCTCCTTGCCGGTCGTGGTCCACACACCCGACGTGGTCGGCGAACGGATGGCCGGACCCGGCATCCGCGCCTGGCATCTCGCGAATGAGCTGGCCCGGCACTTTCCCACCACGCTGATCGCCAAGTCGGAGGAGGGCCAGGCCGGCCCTGCGCTCCAAATGGATGAGGGGAGCTCCGCGTTGCGACTCCTTCCGCACGGCTCGCCTGCGGCACGCGCGGCCCTGCGCGAGGCCGCGGTCCTGATCGGACAGCCGGCCCGTGGGTTTCGCAAGTGGCGGCGGTCGCAGAAGATCATCTACGACCTCTTCGATCCCACCGTGCTGGAACTGCGTGAGCTGTATGGCCACACCCCCTCGCTGCGGCAACGGGTGCATCTGGCGGCGGAGTGGTGGCGCATGTCCGAGGCCTTGATGCGGGCGGATGTGTTGATGTGCGCCGCGGCGAAGCAGAAAGAGTTCTACGGAAAGATCCAGGGCGGAAGCGCACCGTGGATCGAAGTTCCGTTCGGGATCGACCTCTCGGATGTTCGTTCGTGCCCGCCGCCGCAGGACGACATGGTGGTGTGGAACGGCGGCGTGTGGGAGTGGCTCGATCCCGCCACCGCCGTCGAGGCCATCCTCCGTCTAAACCGGGAGGGACTGCGGGTGAAGCTGCTCTTTCTCGGGCGCGCACGCCCGAACCGCGATCTGGTCGATCGCCGGCGTGACGACCGCTTCGGGGCGTTGCTGGCTCGGGCCGGAGAGCATGTGTCGGCGAATGACCAGTGGGTGCCCTATCGCGAGCGCCTGTCATGGCTCCGTTCCGGCAAAATCGCTATCATGCTCCACCGTCGTACGGCGGAGGCTCGATACTCGATCCGCACGCGCCTGTTCGACGCCATCGCCGCGGGAATTCCGGTCGTGGCGACCGAAGGCGGCTTCGCCGCGGAACTGGTCGAGCAGGAAGGCCTGGGCATCGTCGTTTCGCCCGGCGATGCGGCGGGGGTAGCGGACGCGATCCGCCGGCTGCTGACCGACGATCGACTCCATCAGGACTGTGTGAAGAATCTGGAGCGCATCCGCCCGCGGTTCGCGTGGGAAATCGTGACAGGACCGCTCGTCCGCGCGATCATGAATTGGCAACTTTGAGGATTGGCAAACGCAGCGATGGCAAACGTCATGTTCGAGGAGCGTCAGGAGACAACCCCGCGGCTGGTTTCCCGCGCGGCGGATCTGTCCATTCTGATCGTCACCTGGAACAGCGAACGCTGGATCGACCGCTGTCTGCGCTCCATCCCGGCGGCCTGCGAAGGCCTCGACTACGAGGTCATGGTCTCGGACAACGCTTCCTCGGATCACACTCTCGAGCAGGTCTCCCACGCAAAGGTCCTCCCCTCGGCGACCAACGACGGATTCGCCGCCGGGACCAACCGCGCCTTTGCGGCCTCGCGTGGGCGTTACGTCTTTCTGCTGAATCCCGACTGTGAGCTCGCGCCGCGCACGTTGACGCGGCTCTTCGCGTTCCTCGAGTCGCATCCGCACATCGCCGCCGCCGTGCCTCTGCTCAGCGACGAGAGCGGCGACTCGCAACGCGAGTTCCAGCTCCGCCGTCTGCCCACCCTGCGCTCGTTCGCGGCCGAGTTGCTCCTGCTGGACAAACTCTTCCCGAAGAACTCCGCCACGGCCAGTTATCGCTATCGCGATCTCGATCTCACCGAGCCGCGCCGCATCGAACAGCCGGCCGCCGCGGCGCTGCTCCTCCGCCGCGAAGTGGTCGAGGAGATCGGACCGCTGGACGAACAGTTCGCGCCGGCCTGGTTCGAAGACGTCGACTACTGCCGCCGGCTGGCCCAGCATGAGAAGGAAGTGTGGGTGATCCCGGGCGCCGAAGTGCGCCACTTCGGCGGCGCCAGCCTCGAGCACATTTCGTTCGCGGAGTTCCAGGAGATCTGGTACCGCAACATGTGGCGCTATGCACGCAAGTGGCTGCGCCCCGGGGAGACGGAAGCGCTGCGCTGGGCCGTCATCGCCGGGATGTTGCTGCGCTGCCTGGCCGGCCTGGCCGGACTCCGGCCTCGCGGTGTTGCACGGGGGGACGCGTTCCGCGCCTACGCCGCGGTGCTCAAGAGGGCGTTTCACCGATGGGACAGCCCCTCCTGAGCGGGCACGGCCGCGTGACGAGGCCTGATGTCCACTAGCGGCCCGCAAGACGTTTCAGGAGGAGAGCTCGTCTCGATCATCCTCGTCACCTGGAACAGCGCGCCCTATCTGCGCCGCTGTCTGGAGGGTGTTGCGCAGCAAACCCATCGCACGTGGGAGCTCATCGTCATCGACAATGCTTCCGCCGATCGCTCGGTCGAGCTGGTGGCTGCGCAGGCCTCGCGTCTCGTCCGCAACGACACCAACCGCGGCTTCAGCGTCGCCGTGAATCAGGGACTGGCTGTCGCCAAGGGCGAGCTCGTGCTGCTCCTGAATCCTGACTGCCACCTGCTGCCGGACTACGTGGAGCGACTGGTGGCGCTGTTGGAAGAGAGGGCATTGGGCTCCGCCACCGGCATGTTGATCCGCGCCCGCGGCGAGGGGATTGTGCCGACGCCGGAGATCGACTCGATGGGCATCCGCATGACTCGCACAGGACGCCACCTCGACCTCGCGCAGGGATCTCCCGCCAACCGCCAACCGATCACCGCCAACCCCTTCGAGGTCTTCGGGGTCTCCGGAGCCGCGGCGATGTTCCGCATGAGTTTTCTGCGGGACGTGGCCATCGCGGGCGAAGTCTTCGACGAGGATTTCTTCGCCTATCGCGAGGACGCCGATCTCGCCTGGCGCGGACGGCTCTTCGGATGGAGCGCGATGTGTGATCCGGGCGCGGTCGCATATCACGTGCGGCGCGTCACCCCGGAAGTGCGGGGAGCGCTGCCGCCCGCGGTCAACCTGCACTCGGTGAAGAACCGGTTTCTGCTGCGGTTGAAGAACGAAGGCCCGTATCTCGCGCTGCGCAACGCCCCGTTCGAGCTGGCGCGCGACCTGGTCGTCTTCGTGGCCGCGCTCACCATCGAGCGCACGTCGTTGCCCGCCTTCTCCTGGCTTTGGCGCCACCGCAAGAGCATCCTGGCCAAGCGGCGGCTCATTCAGGCGCGCCGCAAAGTCAGCGACCGCGAACTGGCCCGGTGGTTCCGATGAAAATCGCCATCCTTGGCACACGAGGAGTCCCCGCCAACTACGGCGGTTTCGAGACCTTCGCCGCGGAGCTGTCCACGCGCCTCGTGAAGCGTGGGCACGAGGTGTTCGTTTACTGCCGGGAGGATCGGTTGGCGGTTGGCGGTTGGCGGTTGGCGGGGGATCGGGGCGACGAGTCGACGAGTCGACGAGTCGACGAGGGGGAGCCCCGCAACGCGCAACTCAGCAACTCGCAACTGGACGCCGAGCCACTCGACGACTCGCAACTCGACGACTCGCAACTCGACGACTCGACGACTCGACGACTCGCCGACTCGACTGGACGACTCGACGACTCGCCTCAAGCGCCAACCGCCAACCGCCAACCGCCAACCGCCAACTGGCAAGGCGTCAACCGCAT
>JBDTOZ010000146.1:0-9893 GCA_039932995.1 Acidobacteriota bacterium
TGCTGGTTGCTGGTTGCTGGTTGCTGGTTGCTGGTTGCTGGTTGCTGGTTGCTGCTCCACGATCCGCACGCGCCCACGTTCCCCCGCCAACCGCCAACCGCCAACCGGGTACAAACTGGCGACGACGGCCACGATGCCATTAAGCTTCTCCTCGATGAAAACGATCCTGGCCGCCACGTTGCTCCTGTCCGTCATGGTGAATGCGCAAACGAAAGCCCCGGAAATCCCGGAGGGCTACTGGCCGGAGGCCAAATCCGAGGAGATCCTCAAGAAGACGGAGATCATCCGGCTGGCGCCTGATCTTTCGTCGTTGACCGCCGAGGAACAGTCCGCGGTGAAGGACTTGCTCGAAGTGGGCGGCATCCTGCAGAAGGTGTACGAGGACCAGAAGCACCATCAGGCCCTGTTTGCCCTCGATCGCCTGCGCGTGCTGGACATCCAGCTCGGCCAGCCGAAGGTGACCCAGAACTTGTTGCAGCTCTACCGGCTCAATCAGGGCCCGGTGGCGGTGAACCTCAATAACGAAGTGGTGCCGTTCCTCCCGGTCTCCCCGCAGATCCCGGGACGCAACGTCTATCCGGTCGACGCCACGAAGGCGGAGATCGAGACGTTTCTGGCCGCATATCCCGACGCCCGCGCTGACGTGCTCGCCGAGCGCACCGTGGTCCGCCGCGCCACGAAGGCCAATCTCGAAAAAGACCTGCTGATGCTCCGCGTCTACGCCGAGCTGCGTGCCCTGCATCCCTTCGAGCAGCAGAAGTTCCAGAACCTGCAGCGCATCGCCTCCCTGACGTCGTTCTACGGCACGCCCTACGCGATCGCGTACGCGGACCAGCTCGTGCCGGTGTACCGCCTGCTCATGAAGGCCGCCCAGACCGTCGAGAGCAGCGACGGCGAATTCGCGCGCTATCTGCGCAACCGGGCCCGCGACTTTCTCTCCAATGACTATGAGAGCGGCGACGCGTCGTGGGTCACCGGCCGCTTCAAACGCCTCAATGCGCAGATCGGCGCGTACGAGACCTACGACGATGCCATGTTCGGCGTGAAGGCCTTTCACAGCATGAGCGTGCTCATCGCCGACGAACAGGCCACGGCCGAGTTGCGCAAGGCCCTCGGCGGCATCCAGGCCATCGAGGACGCCCTCCCCTACGCCAATCACAAACGCGTCCGCGAAGACCTCCCCGTCGGCGTCTACAACGTGATCGCCGACTTCGCCCAGGCCCGCGGCACCAACACCGCCACCATCCTCCCCAACGATCCGCTCTTCTCGCGCCGCTACGGCCGGACCATCCTGCTGCGCGAGAACATCATGAAGAACCCCGAGATCTTCGCTGCCGACGAGAGGGTCTGGCGCGCGGCGACCGTCGATGCGAATGCGAAAGACCTGCAGGCCGAGGGGAACTTCCAGCGCACGCTCTGGCACGAGATCGGGCACTACCTCGGCCCCGACCGCGACAAACAGGGACGCACGCTCGATGCCGCGCTCGAGGACTACGCCGACGCCGTGGAGGAGATGAAGGCCGACCTGGTCTCGCTCTTCGCGCTCCAGAAGATGAATCATCCGTCCCTGCGCGCCATTCAGGCCTCGGGCATCCGGCGCACGCTGCAGAACACGAAACCGCGTCGTGACCAGCCTTACCAGACCATGCAGCTCATCCAGTTCAACTGGTTCCTCGAGAACGGACTCCTGCAAGCCGATCCGAAGACCGCCCGCCTGAAAGTGAACTATGAACGCTACCCCGAAGTGGTGACCTCTCTGCTCACCGAGGTGATGAAGCTCCAGTCCGAGGGCGACAAGGCGGCCACGGCGGCGTTCTTCGATCGCTGGACGCACTGGACCCCCGAAGTCCACGACAAACTCGCCGCCCGCATCCGCGAGGCCCAGGGAGCCCGCTTCCGCCTCGTCAAGTACGCGGCGTTGGGAGAGTAAGAAGGAAGAACCGGGGGTTTTCGCGCTCACTTTCCGCGAGTGGCAACGCCCCCGCGTTCGCTACAATCGCCGGTCATGCACCGTGCGCTGATCGGCCTCGTTCTCCTTGCCGCCTGCACTACCGTCCAGCCGGCGACGACTCCGGCCGCGACTCCGGCCGCGACCCCTCCGGCCGCGGAAGTGGCGTCGCCGCAGAAGCTCGAAGGGTTCGTCCCGCTGCAGTGGGACGAGAAGGAAGGGAAGCTTCTGCTCGAGGTCACGCACCTCGGCGAGGAGATGATCTGGCAGGTGTCGCTGGCCTCGGGACTGGGCTCGAATGCGATCGGGCTCGATCGCTCCCAGCTCGGCGCCACGCACCTCGTCCGCTTCGAGCGCGTCGGTCCGCGCGTGCTGCTGGTCGAGCCGAACTACGGCTACCGCGCCATCAGTGACGATCCCTCGGAGCGCCGCGCGGTCGAACAGTCGTTCGCCTCCTCGATCCTGGCCGGCTTCAAGATCGAGGCGACCACCCCGCGGGGCGTGCTCGTCGACGCCACGGAGTTCTTCCTCTCCGACGCGCATGGCGTGGCCCGCAGCCTTCGCGATGCGCAGCAAGGCAACTACTCGCTGGACCGCAACCGCAGCGCGATCTATCTCCCGCGCACGAAGGCCTTCCCCACGAACACGGAGGTCGAGGCCACGCTCACGTTCACCACGAGCGACCGTCCCGGAGCTCTGGTGCGGGACGTGGCCACGACCGCCGAGGCGCTCACGGTCCGCGAGCATCACTCGTTCGTGGCCCTTCCTCCTCCCGGGTTCGTGCCCCGCCGGCAGGACCCCCGCGTGGGGATTTTCGGCATCGCCTATTACGACTACGCATCGCCGTTCACCGAGCCGATCACGCGGCGTTTCATCGCCCGGCACCGGCTGGAACAGGGCAAGCCGATCATCTACTACGTGGACAATGGTGTGCCCGAGCCGATCCGCACCGCGCTCGTGGAAGGCGCCTCATGGTGGAACGAAGCGTTCACCGCCGCCGGCTTCAAAGATCACTTCCAGGTGAAGGTGCTCCCTGCGGACGCCGATCCGTTGGACGCCCGCTACAACGTCATCAACTGGGTGCACCGCTCCACGCGCGGCTGGTCGTACGGTTCGGGCATCACCGATCCGCGCACGGGAGAGATCATCAAGGGTCACGTGCTCCTGGGATCGTTGCGCATCCGGCAGGACGTGCTGCTGGCGCGCGGACTGATGGCGCAGTACGACGAGCTCGATCCAAAGACTTCGCCGTCGCTCATGGCCCTGGCGCGCATCCGCCAGCTCGCCGCGCACGAGGTGGGCCACACGCTCGGTCTCGATCACAATATGGCCGCCTCCACCGACAACCGCGCCTCGGTGATGGACTATCCGGCTCCCTATGTGAAGATCGTGGACGGCAAGCTCGATCTCTCCGAGGCCTACACGACCGGCGTCGGTCCCTATGACATTGCCGCCATCCGTTACGCGTACGCGCCGGTGGCCAGCGAGGCCGAGCTCGATGCGCTGGCCCGCGCCACGCCGCTGTTCGTCTCCGACCCGCACTCACGTCCGGTCAGCGGCGCGCATCCCCTCGGCTCGGTTTGGGACAACGGCAGCGATCCCGTGGCCACGCTGCGTCACGAGATCGAGGTGCGTCGCATCGCCATGGAGCAGTTCGGGCTGCAAAATCTGAAGAAGGGCGAGCCGCTGTCCTCACTCGAAGAGAAATTGCTGCCCCTCTATCTGCATCACCGCTATCAACTCGAGGCCGCCGCGAAGTCGATCGGCGGCGTGGAGTACACCTACGCGGTCATCGGCGACGGCGCACCGGACCTGCCGGAGGCGGTGTCTGCGCCGCGGCAACGCGAAGCGCTGGCCGCGCTGATGGCCACACTGGAGCCCTCATTCCTGGAGATCCCGGCGCGCATCCGCACGCTGATCCCCCCGCCGGCGTATGCGTGGGGCGACTCGAATACGGAGCTCTTTCCGCGCCGCACGGATCCGGTCTTCGATCCCATCGCCGCGGCGATGACCTCCGCCGACCTCACGCTCTCGGCGCTGCTGGACCCCGCACGCGCCGCGCGACTGACGCAGCAGGAGAAGAATCTCTCGCTGCGCGAAGTGCTTGAGGCATTGACCGTCCTGGCCGCGCGCGAAGGCACGATGATCCGCGCCATGCGCACCGTGCTCCTCACGCGCCTCGCGGGGCTGGCCGCCAATCGCCAGGCGGATCCACAGGCGCGCGCGGAGGCGATGGACGCGCTGCGCACGCTCCAGACCCGTCTGAGCGATCGAGGCGACGCCGCCGAGGTGGCCCACCGCCGCGCCACCCGCGACGAGATCGCGCGCTTCCTGGCCCGCCCCGAGACGTGGCAGCCGCCCGTGCTGCCGGCCGTGCCGCCAGGACCGCCAATCTAGGCGGCACGGCCACCAGCCTGCAGAAAAAACACGGTTTCTCCGCCGTCACATCCGTGCACATTTTTCTCACCGGCAGACGCAGGTCCGGTGACGGGAACGGCACCGCTGCCGGATCGATCGAGACGTATCTATCAGCATGCGATGGAAAGACATGCTGACGTTGTTCGCCGCGGTGTCTTTGTTCGTGCCGGCCGCGCAGATGTTCGCCGGCAGCCTGGAAGGGCTGGCCGTGAACCTCTTACGGATGAACGGCGATACCGATCATGTGGAACGGGCCGCATTCCTCGTGCGCGATGAGCGCGGTGCGCTGGATCTCGTGCATTGGCCGGTGCCGGCTCGCGGGGTGTATCGCGCCGCGCATTGGAATGGGCCGTTGCCGGCGCGTGTGCTCGGCGTCATCCACACCCATCCGTGGCAACTCCCCCGCCCTTCGCGGCAGGACGAGCAGGAGGCGCGGCATCTGGCCATCCCCTTCTACGTCATCTCCCGCACCTCGCTCTGTGTGACGGACGGGCACGGCATGGCGCAATGCGAGCGCATCCGCACGTGGGGAGCGCTCCCGGATCAGGAGGAAGGCGGGAGTTGGCCGCGCGACGGGTTTACACTGACGGCGGATGATTCACTTCTACCACGTGACCAAGCGCTTCGATCGCTATTCAACAGCGCTCCATGACGTCACGTTTCACATCGAGAAAGGGGAGTTCGTCTTCCTGACCGGGCCCAGTGGCGCCGGCAAGTCGACGCTCCTGAAACTGGTCCTGCGGCAGATGGCGCCGACGGAGGGACAGGTGGTCGTGAATGGGCGAAACCTGAACGCCATGAAACGGTCGCAGCTCCCCTACTTCCGCCGCGAGATCGGCATGGTCTTCCAGGACTTCAAGCTCATCGACCGGATGACGGTCTTCGAGAATCTCTCGTTCATCCTGACGGTGCTGAACGTGCCGCCGAAGGAGCACAAGAAGAAGGCCTATCAGGCGCTGCGTATCGTCGGCCTGCATCACAAGCTGAATGCCTACCCCCCGCACCTCTCCGGCGGCGAACAGCAACGCGTGGCCATCGCCCGCGCGCTGATCAACGACCCCATGGTCCTGATCGCGGACGAGCCGACGGGCAATCTCGATCCGGAGCTCTCGCAGGAGATCATCCAGATCTTCGCCGAGGCCAACCTGCGCGGCTCGACCGTGCTCCTGGCCACGCACGACCGCGAGCTGATCCGCAGCAGCGGCCGCCGCGTGATCAGCCTCGAGCAAGGCCGCATCGCCGACGAGAAAGCCCGCGTCCACGAGCCCCGCACCCAACGCGAAGGCCTCTTCGGCCTCGGCGGCGCATAGCGCTACGCGCGTTGCTGGTTGCTGGTTGTCGATTGCTTGTTGTCGGTTGCTGAGTTACTGGTTGCTGGTTTCTGGTTTCTGGTTTCTGGTTTCTGGTTTCTGGTTGCTGGTTGCTACGATGGTGGGCGTTTGGGAGCACGCCGGAGGCGTGTCGGAGATCAGCCGGGGGCGAGCGCCTTTGGCGCGCTGCCCCCGGATCAGGGCGATCGAATCTTCAACCCCGGCAGGGGTGCCGGAGCTCGCGACCCGAAGCGACCATAAAATCCGGCGCTTGCCGCCGGCTCATCGCCTCCGTCGTGCCCTCGGGTTGTGCGCTGCCACCGGGTCGCGGAGGATCTTGTGTCGCACGTCTGAAAGGGCGCCGTTACTTCGTCCGGCACCCTTTCAGGGTGCAACGTCTGCTCTGTCATTTCCGGGGGCAGCGCGCAAGGCGCTCGCCCCGGCTCATCTCCATCACGCCTCCGGCGTGGATGACCGCACGTAGAGCTCGGAACACAAGCACCCCTCCCAGCATTCAGCAACAAGCAACCAGCAACCAGTAACCAGCAACCAATCAGCAACCAGCAACCAGCAACGATCCCGCTCGCTTACACTGCACGCCGATGCCCCGCGTGTTCATGGCTCGCCAGGAGCCCGAGGTTCCGTCCAACACCCTTTCCTACTTTCTGCGGGAGGCGCTGCGCCGGATTTGGGTGGCCAAGCGCACCAGCCTCGTGGCCGTGGCCATGATCGCCATCTCCCTGCTGATCGTCGGCTCCTTTCTGCTGGTGGCGGAAAACCTGGAGCGCGCGGCCGCGCAGTGGCAGGGCAAATCCCGCATCGTCATCTACCTCGACGCCGCGGCCACGCCGCAGGAGCTGCACGCCGTGGACGTGTTTCTCGCGGCCAGGCCCGAGCTCTCGCGACGCCGGCTGGTCTCGCGCGAAGAGGCGCTGGCGCGCTTCAAGAGCTACTTCGCCAACCTCTCCGAAGTGGTCGGGCAGCTCGAAGAGAATCCCTTCCCTCCTTCGTACGAGATCGAAGTCGACCCGCGACTGGCGCAGTCGCGCGGGCTGGTGGGCAACATCACCGCCCTGCGTGCGATGCCCGGAGTCGATCAGGTGCAGTACGACTGGGAGTGGCTGACCCGGCTGCGCCGCCTCATCGACGTCATCAATCTGGTCGGACTGGTGGCCGGCGGCATCCTCGGCATCGCCGCGGCCTTCACCATCGCCAACGTCATCCGGCTGACCATGATGCTCTACCGCGAAGAGATCGAGATCATGCGTCTGGTCGGCGCCACCGAGCGGATGATCCGCGGTCCCTTTCTCATCGAAGGTCTCCTGCAAGGCACGATCGGCGGCCTGCTCTCCATCGTCCTCCTCTACGCGCTCTACGAGATCGCCCGCCGTGCCCTCGCGCCCTCCAGCTCCATCCTCTGGAGCTTCCTCTTCCTCGGCTTTCTCCCCTGGCCCAAGATCGCCGCCCTCGTCTCCGGAGGCATGTTCGCCGGCTGGTTCGGAAGCTGGCTGTCGGTGCGCGAACGTTCGGAGTGAGTTTTTCGGTTGGCGGTTGGCGGTTGGCGGGAGCACCGTTGCTGGTTGCTGGTTGCTGGTTGTCTGGGATTGCGCGCTTCGGGAAAGTGTTCGCATTTCGCGACTCCTCGAAGAACCCCGCGCAAGACAACGCGCATGTCTTCTTCACACATGACTCCCCAAACAACCAGCAACTAGCAACCAGCAACAGTACTCCCCCGCCAACCGCCAACCGCCAACCGCCAACCGCCAACCGTCAACCGCAACCGATGCGATAGCATCGGCCTGCATGAAGATCGTCGAATGCGTTCCGAACATCTCCGAGGGTCGCCGTAAGGAAATCTATGACGCGGTGGCGGAGGCCGCGGCGTCCGTGTCCGGAGTGACCCTGCTCAACGTCGATCCGGGCGCGGATACCAATCGCACCGTGATCACCTTCGTCGGGAACCCTGACGATGTCCTCGAGGCGGCCTTCCGCCTCGTGAAAAAAGGCATCGAGCTGATCGACATGACCACGCATCGCGGCGCGCATCCGCGCATCGGCGCGGTCGACGTGGTGCCCTTCATCCCCGTGGCCAACGTGACCATGGACGAGTGCGCCGAGCTGGCCCGCAGACTCGGAGAGCGTGTCGGACGCGAGCTCGAAGTCCCCGTCTACCTCTACGAGCACGCCAGCAGCGTCCCGGAGCGGCGCAACCTCGCCGACGTGCGCGAAGGCGAGTACGAAGGTTGCGCGCAGAAAGTCGTCGACCCGCGGTGGAAGCCCGACTTCGGGCCGGCCGCGTTCGTGCCGCGCTCGGGCGCCATCGTCATCGGCGCGCGCAAGTTCCTGGTGGCCTACAACGTCAACATCAACACGCTCGACAAGCGCCTGGCCAACCGCGTGGCCTTCGACATTCGCGAGCGCGGCCGCCAGAGGAAAGACGCCAACGACCAGCCCATCCTCGACGAGCAGGGCCAGCCCCTCTGGGAGCCGGGTCTCCTCAAGGCCGTGAAAGCCGTGGGCTGGGTGATCCCCGAGTTCGGCTGCGCACAGATCTCCATCAACCTCACCGACCTCGACACGACGCCGCTGCACGCCGCATTCGATGCGTGCGACGAGCGCGCGCGCGAGCGCGGTCTGCGCGTGACCGGCTCCGAGATCGTCGGCCTCGTGCCGCGCCAGGTCCTGCTCGACGCGGGGCGCCACTATCTGGCCCGCATGGGCCGCCCCACCGGAGTCCCCGAGGCCGCACTCTTCCACATCGCCATCCGCACGCTCGGCCTCGGCGAGGTCAAGCCCTTCGATCCGAGGGAGCGCGTCATCGAGTACCGCCTGGCCGGATCGGCCGCGCGCCTGGCTTCTACGACCCTGCGCGAATTCGTCGACGAGCTCTCCAGCGAGTCCCCCGCGCCGGGCGGCGGATCCGTCTCCGCCCTGGCCGCGTCGACCGCTGCCGGTCTGGCCGCCATGGTGGCCGTGCTCTCCCACACCAAGAAAGGCTTCGAGGAAAAGCAGCCCGACCTCGACCGCATTGCCGTCCGCGCGCAGGAGTTGAAAGACCGCATGCTCA
Organism: Acidobacteriota bacterium; assembly: GCA_039932995.1. Classification (GTDB taxonomy): domain Bacteria; phylum Acidobacteriota; class Thermoanaerobaculia; order Gp7-AA8; family Gp7-AA8; genus QHVT01. The sequence continues at coordinate 8,744 of JBDTOZ010000146.1, forward strand.
CCGCCGTCGACGCCGATACCGACGCCTTCGACGCGCTCCTCGACGCCATGCGCATGCCCAAGGCCACGTCGGAAGAAAAAGCCGCGCGCGGCACGGCCCTCGCGGACGCCACCATCGGCGCCGCCGAGATTCCCCTCGGCGTGCTGGAGTCGTGTCCGGAGATCCTCGAGCTCAACCGCGAGATCGCCCGCATCGGCCTGCAGGCCTCCCTCTCCGACGCCGGCGTCGGAGCGCAGATGGCCCGCGCCGCCGCCGCCGGCGCTTACCAGAACGTCTGCATCAACCTGGCCGGCCTCAAAGACGATCGCCGCGTCGCTCTCCTCCAACGCGCCGACTCAGCGTGGGCACGCACGCGCGAGCTGCACGTCCTCGCCGAGGAAGAGATCCTCGGAGAGCTCCGGCGCAAAGCGTGAATCAAGACAACGAGGGGACACGGGCATCCTGCCCGGCCCCGACCTGCGCGGACGACGTCCGCGGCGCGACACGAAATCCCGCGATCACTCCCGCCGCCAGCCACCCCACGGATCGTAATCGGGGTCCGGCGCTGCCTCCGCGGGTCGCTGCTCCTCGGGTACGTGACGCAGATTCACGCGGATGCGCGTCCAGGTCGTAGACCGTCCGCGCATCGAGTCGACCAGCACGTCGTCCACCGCCAGCAGCGCCGCGGCCTCAGGATGGCGCGCCTTCCAGCGCTCCAATCCCGCCAGGGCATCCTCTTTCGCCTGCGCCTTCGAGATCGTGATCAGCGGCTGCTTCGACTGCCGGCGTCCCGTCCCCTTCGGCTTGCTGACCGCGGCCTTGCGCTTCGACGGGGCGACGCGGGGCGGCTCGCCGGCCTGCTTGCGATAGTTCGGCGGCCACGGCGCGTCGCCGAGCCCCTCGGCTTCCTGCGCCGCGGAAAGCGCGAGCAGCGCCTCCAGTGAGCCCGCGGCCTCGTCGATGCCGGCCGAGGCATCACCGCGCTCCGCGAAGCGCGCCGGCGCGGTGACGAGCGTGAACGCGGCCGGATCGCAGTCCGCGACCTCGTCCCAGTGAATCGGCATCGACACGCGCGCATCGGGCGTGGGGCGCACCGACCAGGCCGAGGCCACCGTGCGGTCCTTGGCGTTCTGGTTGTAGTCGAGGAAGACCCCGTGGCGCTCTTCCTTCC
>JBDTOZ010000147.1:0-3440 GCA_039932995.1 Acidobacteriota bacterium
GGGCATCCTGCCCGCGGTGGACTCTCGTCTGGTGGAGCGGTGGACTTTAGTCCACTGGGCACTCGCGAGGAGTGAGCCGTGAGCCATGTGAGTTTTCTCGCCATGCTCGCGCTCGAGAGCCGCGAAGGGCATGCGCTCAGTCCACTTCCACGATCACGATCGTGAGGTCATCGGCGTCGGCCAGGTCGCCCGCGCGCCAGCGCAGCACGGCGTCGACGATGTCGTCCGCGGTGGCGCGTTTGCGGAGGAGGTCGTGCAGGCGCTCTTCGCCGAACGGTTCGTCGCGGCGATTGCGGGTCTCGACGATGCCGTCGGTCCAGGCCGCGATGCGATCGCCGGCCACCAGCGGAACGGTTTCGACTCCATAGGCGGCGATCGCGAAACGTCCCAGGAGCACGCCGTGCGGACCGAGCTCCAGCACCGTGTCGCCGCGCACGATCACCGGAGGAGCGTGGCCGGCATTGCTCACCGAAACCTTGCGCTGGTGCATGTCGATCCACAGGTAGGTCGCAGTCACGAAGTTCCGGCGCACGTCGCGGAGCAACGTGTCGTTCAACTCGCGCAGCATGGTGGCCGGATCATCCGCGAGCCGCACGTGCGACGACACCGCCACCTTCACCATCGACGCGATGAGCGCAGCGGGGACGCCGTGTCCGGCCACGTCCGCCACCAGCAGACCGACGTGGGTTTCGTCGGCTGCCACGAAGTCGTACAGGTCGCCCGCCACTGCCGACGCGGGATCGTAGCGCGCGGCGAAACGGAGTCCGTGTACGTCGGGCATGCTCGTCGGAAGGAGCGAGCGCTGGATCACCCGGGCCGTGGCCAGCTCGCCTTCGAGGGCCACGCGCTCGCGCTCGCCGCGAAGGAACATGCGCAGGGCGGCGTAATTCAACGTTCCCACGAACAACAGGAAGCCGAGCGTCTCCGGAACCGATTCGAACGGCAGCACTCCCAGTGCGGAGAGGTTGTTCACCAGGGCCAGCGTCATGAACACCGCCGATCCGACCAGTACCACGCGCAGCTCGGGCGTCCTCCGCGCGTGAGGCTGCAGCAGGTTGATCAGAATGCAGACACCGCCCACGATGACGAAAACGTTGTTGACGCTCTCCATCGATTTCGGCTCGCGGCGGAGCAAGTCACTGACGATGGCCACGGGCGCGAAGAGCGTGAAGGCCCACACCTGCAAGCGTAGCGTCGACTTCCATCCGTCGCCGAGAAGCCTGCGGGCCATCATCCAACCTGGGATGCTGATGGCGTAGGTGATCCAGCTCTCGAGATACGCGGCCTCGAGGCGCGAGCGGCCGAACACGAGCAGGAACACGTAGGACTTGACGATGAGGCGCGCGCCATACAGGGTCGCGAAGATGCCGAACCAGAGCAGGGCCTCGCTGGTGGCGCCACGACGGATGCGCGAGATGGCGATCGAGGCCAGGCCGAGGAACATGACCACCGCGCCGATGAGGACCGCGCCGGGCTCTTCGTGCAGGGGCTCGGTGACGAGCCGCATCAACGCGGCAGGCACGCTGGACGGCGCGGCCACGAAAGGATTTCCGCCGAGGAGAGGCAGGCGCCGCTCGCCGGGCGGAAAGCGAATGGTGAGCGTCCGGCCCGCGGCATGCGCAGGCAACAGGGCCACATGCAATCGCAGGCGGCCGCGCGCGCCGTCGTCATCGAAGGTGTAGATGCGCTGCTGATCGACGAACACGTCGAACGTGGCCGTGTACGAACGGAAGATCAGCCGCGCATCCGCGGGCATCACCGCCGGGAGGGAAGTGCGATACCAGTAATCGTGTCCGGGCAACTGCTGCACTTCGTCGCGCCAGGTCACTTCGCTTCCCGGCGGTGTCGCGCGTGGAGGCGTCGTCGCATAGCGCCAGCCCTCCGTCAGATCGACGATGCCTGTGGTGGCCAGCGCGAGAAGAAGAAGGCGGATCATGGGCGGTTGACGGTTGACGGTTGGCGGGGGTGTGCGTGGTCGTCAAGCAACTCCCGCCAACCGTCAACCGCCAACCGCCAACCGAACCAAAGTCACCTTATCATCGCCTCATGTTGAACTACATCTGGTTCGGACTCATGGCCATCGCTCTGGTCGTGGCGGCATTCAACGGCACGGCCGATGCCGTCACCAAAGGGGCGCTCGATTCGGCGAAGACGGCGGTGGAGATTTCCATCGGGCTGATCGGGATCCTCACGTTGTGGCTGGGAATCATGCGCGTGGCCGAGGCCTCGGGGCTGGTGGCCATGCTGGGGCGGTTGTTGCGGCCCGTGTTGCGGTGGATCTTCCCCGAAGTGCCGGCGGATCACCCCGCGGCGGGGGCGATCGTGATGTCCGTCGCGGCGAACATGCTCGGCCTCAACAACGCCGCCACGCCGTTCAGCATCAAGGCGATGGAAGAGCTGCAGACGCTCAACGACACGAAGGACACGGCCACCAACCCCATGGTCACGTTCATGGCCCTGAACACCTCGGGCGTGCAACTGGTCCCCACCACCATGATCGCGGTCCTGGCGGCGGCCGGCTCCATCCAGCCGACGTCGATCATCGCGCCTTCGATCATCGCCACCTTCATCGGGACCGTCGCGGCGGTGCTGTCGGCCAAGTTTCTGCAGCGCTTCTACAAACGTGAGGCGCCTGTAGTCGTGACCGAGGTGGGCGAGTGATCCGGGCCACGCTGGAAGCGGTCTCGCTCTGGGCCATCCCGGTCCTGCTGGTCTTCATCCCGCTGGTGGGGCTGATCCGGAAGGTCAAGGTTTACGACGTCTTCGTGGACGGCGCGAAGGAAGGCTTCGACGTGGCCGTGAAGATCATCCCGTTCCTGGTCGGGATCCTGGTGGCCATCGGCATGTTCCGCGGCTCCGGCGCGATGGAGCTGCTCACGCGCGCACTGCAGCCGCTCATGGACGCGACGAATTTTCCGGCGGAGCTGATGCCGCTGGCCATCCTGCGCACGCTCACCGGCAGCGGCTCGCTGGCCTTCACCACGGATCTGATCAAGACCCACGGCCCCGACTCGCTCCTGGGACGGATGGCCGCGACGATGTACGGCAGCTCCGAGACGACGTTCTACGTCCTGGCCATCTACTTTGGCGCAGTCGGCGTGAAGAAGACCCGCCATGCCGTACCGGCGGCGTTGATCGGGGACCTCGTGGCCGCCATCGCCACGGTGGCCGTGTGCATGTGGATGTTCTAGTTCTGCCGCGGTAATAGGGGCTGCGGGCGTTTTGGCCCGCAGCCGCTCCGTCAAGAGGGCATGGGGCTGACTTTCGAGCTGGGCCCGGAACTGTGTGGTTTCACGCCGGGCGGTGACGCGCGAAGGCGCGTTCCACAATGTAGCCCCGGGCTCGGCCCGGGGAACGCGGGGTGTCCGTGTGGTGCGGCCGCGACGGCGGCCGCCACAACGTTCGGCGGAGCGTTCTCGACGTTGGCGCGACCTTGTGGC
>JBDTOZ010000148.1:0-6226 GCA_039932995.1 Acidobacteriota bacterium
ACCGCGTGCCTACGAGCGCGACGGCTGACACGCCGGACACCAGTACGTTCCCCTCACATCCTTGCCCTGCTTGGCGAACTGGATCCGGGTGGCGCAGCGGCGGCAGGATTGGCCGCCGCGGCTATACACGTACTGCTTGTGGCGAGGGTCGAGGGAGAAGGTGGTCACGCGCGACGGGGAGCGCATCTCTACGTTCGCGACCATGATCTTGCGGGCAATGGTCAGGATCGTGTCGAGTTGCTCGTCGGTGAGGTCTTGCACGTGCGTGAAGGGATTCACGCGAGCCATGAAGAGGAGCTCGCTCTTGTACTCATTGCCGATGCCGGAGACGACGCGCTGGTTGAGCAGCACGTTCGCGATCTCTTCGTCCTGGTGCTCGCGGATCCGCCGCCGTGCTTCGAGAGCGTCGAATGCAGGGGCGATGAGGTCCGGGCCGAGGTGCAGGAGATCGTCTTGACGCTCGAGGGCCCGGCCTTCGAGAAACTCCGACACCGGGACGTTGAAGGCCACCGCCACCCAGGCTGCCGTCTCCACGACGATGCGCATCTCGTGGCTGCGCTTTCGCCAGCGCTCGCCGGGCCGGTAGATGTGCCAGGAGCCGTTCATGCGCATGTGCGTGCGCAGGTGAAGGTCGCCGGAAAAGTGCATGAGCAGATGCTTGCCGGCGGCGTCGACTCCCTCGACCGTGCGGCCCGCCAGCGGTTTCTCGGCATCGACACGCGTGAGCTGCGTGAACACGCTCACGAACTTCGTGACGGTCTGACCGGAGAGTGCCGCGTGTAACGTGCGTGCCGCGCGATGGATCGTATCGCCCTCAGGCATGGTCGCGATCCCGGCGGCTGGAGGGGTCGAGCGCGCGCATCTGCATGCCCATGGCCGTGGCCACGAACCCCTGCTCGGCCAGGAAGGGCGCCAGTACGGACTTCGTGGCCGGCTCTTCGTTGATCTCATGAATGAGCAAGGCCCGTCGCCGTCCGCCCTGGACGATTGTGGCCAGCATCGTCGCCACCTGACGTGCCACCATCGAGCGCGACGGCTCGTCCTCAGGGAGGAAGACGTAGAACTGTTTCTCGCCCCGTGAGATGTAGCAGGCCATCCCCCCATTCACGAGGATGACCTCGGCGCCGACGCTGCGGGAGAGCGTCCACGGCGACTGTGGCCAGGCCACGATCGCGCCGTAAGGATTGGCCGGGTCCGTGGCCGCGAGCATCACCGCCTCGGGAGTCTCCGGCTCGTCGCGCAGGGAGCGCAGGAGGTCGATGGCGCCGCCGCTCGCAAACTGCGTGGCTCCCAGGCCCGCGACGAAGTAGCCGCGGCGAATGCGTCCTGCGTCCTCCATCGCCTTCAGCACCGGATAGACCACGCTGAATCCGCCGTAAAGATTCTCCAGCGCAGGAGCCTCACGCGTGACCACGCCGTAGCGCGCCAGCAACTGCTGCGCGATAGCGGTGGCGCGCTGCGTGTCGCTTGCCTGCCACGAGGGAACCAGCGACCAGCGGCCTTGCGTGGACGGCGGCCCGGCCACGCGGCGCGAGCGAAAGCCTCCCGCGCGCGGTTGCGCGCGCCCTTTCGACGACGTGCGCGTGTACGCGCGCAAGGCGTGAAACGTGTCGTTCGTGACCGCTCCTCTCCAGACCAGGTCCCACAGTCCGTCCACGAGCTCGGCGGGGAACCCGCCTAACGCGCCCTGCATGACGTTGAAGAAGGAGGCGCCGCTGGCGCGAAGAAACCCGGCGATGCTCTCGTCCAGAGTAGACAGCGTTTGCGGCGGCGTGGCGGGGCGGAGGAGGGTCAGGTGATCGGTGAGATAGAGCGCGATGCGCCCGTCCTTCTCGCCGAGGGGCTCGACACCGACCCAGACGATCTCGCCGGCCGCGCTCAACGTGTCCAGATCGGAGGACTTGTAGTCGGCGATGCGTGCCGCGAGGATCTCGCTCTCGAACAGCGACGCGGCCATGGGGAAGCCCTGCAGCGTCTCGATGACCTCCAGCAGCGCGTCGAGGCCGCGGCGCTTGCGCGTCACCGACTGCCAGTTCGCGAACAGCCGCGCCAGGACGGGCGGGTCGACCGGCTCGGCCTCCTTGCGCAGTTTCGCGAGCGAGCGCCTGCGGATCGTGCGCAGCACCTCGGACTCGCACCATTCGCGTTGCGTTCCGGCGGGGCGGAACTCCCCTTCGATCAGCCGGCCACGCTCGACGAGCCGCTCCAGCGTGAACGTGATCACCGCGACGCCGAGGCCGTAACGGCGAGCCACGTCCTGCGGTGTGAAAGGGCCGTGGGTGCGGGCGAAGCGGAGCACCAGGTCGCCGACGGCGTCGGCGACCGGCTGAAGGTAGCGCTCGGCCACCCCGTGCGGAATGGGTGTGCCGAGGGCATCGCGGTAGCGGGAAGCATCCTCGACGGCGATGAAGCGCGGCTCGCCGGCCACGGTCACCGGGAGAATGCGACGCTGTTTGAGCAGTTCGCTCATCCATGCGGACGGCGGTTCCAGCGTTCGCCGGTCGATCTCCTCCTCGGTGAGATCGCCGAGGCGGATGAAGAGGTCGTGCAGACCATCGGCATTGCGGGCCTTGTGGCGCTCATCGAGATGTTGCAGCTCGAGCTCGGTCTGCTCGAGCGACTCCGGATCGAGGAGCTCGCGCAACTCCGGTTCGCCCAGGAGCTCACGGAGTTGCGACTGATCGATGGACAGCGCCTGTGCGCGTCGCTCCGCGAGCGGCGCGTCGCCGTCATAGAGAAAATTGGCCACGTAGCGAAACAGCACCGACGCGGCGAACGGTGACGGCTTGGCCGTGTCGGCAGTGTGCACGCGGATCTGCCGCTGACGGATCAGGCGGGTGATGTCGACGAGGGCCGGCACGTCGAAGACGTCGCGCAACGACTCGCGGTACGCCTCCAGCAGGATTGGGAACGAGCCAAACCGGGAGGCCACTTGCAGGAGGTCATAGGCGCGCTTGCGCTGCTGCCACATCGGCATCCGCCCGCGGATGCGCGTTCGTGGCAGGAGCAGCGCGCGTGCCGCCGACTCGCGAAACTTCGCGGCGAACATCGAGCTCGCTCCCAGTTGGCGGAGCAGCAGTTGCTCGACCTCGTCGGGATCGGGGATCACCAGCTCCGCCGCGGGCGGCTTGTCCGTATCGGGGAAGCGGACGATGAAGCCGTCGTCGCTCCACATCGACTCGACTTCGATGGCCAGCTCATTGCGCACCTTGGCGGTCACGGCCATGGCCCAGGGCGCGTGGATCTTGCCGCCGAACGGAGTGAGCACGCAGACGCGCCAGTCGCCCAGTTCGTCGACGACGCGCTCGATGACGATGGTGCGATCGTCCGGCACCGCCCCGGTGGCCTCCTCCTGATCGGCGAGGTACTGAAGGAAATTCTCCGCGGCGCGCTCATCGAGATCGTGCTTTCCGACCAGGCGGCGGATCGCATCCGTGCGCGGCACCGCACGAATCTCGCGCACCAGCTTTCCGATGGCCGCGCCAAAAGGGACCGTCCGTTGGGCAGCGTCGGCTTTCCAGAACGGCAGCTTGCCCGGCTGACCCGGCGCGGGCGTGACGATGACCTTGTCGTGCGTGATCTCTTCGATGCGCCAGGTCGATGCGCCCAGGACGAAAGTCTCGCCGACCGCGGCCTCGAAGACCATCTCCTCGTCCAGCTCACCCACGCGGGCCGATTGATTCTTCTCCGTGCCGGCCAGGAAGACTCCGTAAAGACCGCGGTCGGGAATCGTGCCGCCGCTGGTGATGGCCACATGCTTCGCGCCCTGGCGTGCGGTGAGGGTGTTGGCCACGCGGTCCCAGGTGAGCCGGGGCCGCAGTTCCGCGAACTCGTCCGAGGGATAGAGGCCGGAGAGCATGTCCAGCACTCCCTCGAAGGCGTTGCGGGAGAGCTCCGCATAGGGAGCGGCGGAGCGCACGATGCCGAAGAGGTCATCCACGGCATAGGAGTCCATGGCCACCATGGCCACGATCTGCTGCGAGAGGACGTCCAGCGGATTGCGCGGATAACGGGTCGGCTCGATGGCGCCGTCGTGCATGGCCTGGGCGACGGCGGCGCAGGCGATGAGATCGCCGCGGAACTTGGGAAAGATGATGCCGCTCGACGCGGCGCCGACTTGATGACTGGCGCGGCCGATGCGCTGCATCCCCGAGGCGATGGAGGGGGGCGCTTCGATCTGGATGACCAGGTCGATCGCGCCCATGTCGATGCCCAGCTCCAGCGACGAGGTGGCCACCAGCGCCGGCAGACGTCCTGATTTCAGCGCGTCCTCGATCTCCACGCGTTGGGCGCGGGCGATGGATCCGTGATGCGCCTGCACGAGCGTCTCGCCGGCCAGCTCGTTGAGCGCGGCCGCCAGCCGTTCCGCCAGGCGTCGGGAGTTGACGAAGATCAGCGTGGACGTGTGCTGGCGGATCAGCTCCAGCAGGCGGGGATGGACGGCCGGCCAGATCGAGGGAGAGCGCGGACCGAGCGAAGCGGGACCGCTGGCGATCTCCAGCGTCTCCGCCAGCCGGGCCATGTCCTCGACCGGGACCTCGACCTTCAGCGTGATCTGCTTCTTCTCGCCCGTGTCGACGATGGTCACCGGTCGAAACGTGGCGCGGGTCGGTTCCGTGAACTCCTCGTGGAGCTCCTCTTCGCCGGTTTCGGGCGGGTGGATCTCGGCGGGGGCTTGCTGAGGCGGCACGTCCGCGGGCGTGGCGCCGCCCAGAAAGCGGGCCACTTCTTCGAGAGGCCTCTGCGTGGCGGACAGGCCGATGCGCTGCGGTGGACGCTCGCAGCGCATTGCCAGGCGCTCCAGGGAGAGGGCCATGTGCACGCCGCGCTTGTTGGGCACGAGGGCGTGGATCTCGTCGATGATGATGGTCTCGATGCCTTGCAGGACATCGCGGGCGTTGGAGGTGGCCAGCAGATAGAGCGACTCCGGGGTGGTGATGAGGATGTCTGCCGGATCACGGGCGAAGCGTGCGCGCTCCGATTGCGGAGTGTCGCCGGTGCGGATGGCGATCTCCGGAATGACGAAGGCGTCCCCGCGTGCGCGGGCCACGTTGGAGATCCCCACCAGTGGCGCGCGCAGGTTGCGCTCCACGTCCACGGCCAGCGCCTTCAGCGGCGAAACATAGATGACGCGGCAGCGCCGGTCCTTTGCCGGGCGCGGGGTAAACATGAGCCGATCGAGGGCCCAGAGGAACGCCGTCAGCGTTTTTCCACTCCCTGTAGGAGCGAGCAACAGGGTCCATTCCCCCCGCGCAATGGAGGGCCAGCCGAGCTGCTGGGCGCGGGTCGGGGAAGGGAAGGAAGCCGTAAACCACTCCCGCACGGCGGGATGGAAAGGTTCGAGGCCGCTTTGGTCTTTCTGCTGGCGTGGCATTGTGAGCGTCGTCACTTCGCTGGACAACCCGTGTGGCGACTGCAAGAATAGTGGACAGTCCCATCGACAAGAGAGTGAAGGACGGGAGATGCGGCTCAAGGTGCTCGGCGCGTATGGTGCGTCGGATGCGGAACATAATCTGACCGGGTACCTGATCGACGACTGGTTCGCGGTGGATGCGGGAACGCTCACTTCGAAGCTGTCGTTCGTACAGCAGTCGCGTGTGCAGGCGGTTTTCATCACCCATCCGCATGCGGACCACATCCGCGATCTTCCGCATCTGATCCAGAACCGCTTCTCCCAGCCGACCCAGCCGCTGACCATCTTCGCGGCCAAGGACGTGCTGGAGCTGCTGATCCGCGACGTGTTCAACGGCATCGTCTGGCCCGACTTCTCGGAGATCGTCTCGCCGGTGAACAACAAGCCGGTCGTGCAGTACCGCGCCCTCACCAACGGAAAGCGGATCGTCTTCAACGACGTCGGCATCACCTCGGTGGCCGTCGATCACCAGATTCCCGCCTCCGGCGTCCTCCTGGAGATGAGCGGGCAGTCCATCGTCTTCACCGGCGACACCGGCCCCACGCAGGAGATCTGGAAGCGGACCAACAAGATGCAGAACGTGGTGGCCGTGGTCACCGAGGCCTCGTTCCCGAACGATCAGCAGGCCCTGGCCGACGAGACCGCTCATCTCTCGCCGAATACGTTTGGCGAAGAGCTCAAAAAGATCATCGTCGATGCGCCGGTCTACGCCAGCCACCGCAAGATCCCGTTCGAGCGCGACATCGAGTCGCAGATTCGCAACCTCCGCGATCGCCGCGCGCGCGTGCTGCTCGAGAAGAACTACACGCTTTA
>JBDTOZ010000149.1:0-3097 GCA_039932995.1 Acidobacteriota bacterium
GCACGCAGCACCCGGGCGGGTGGTAGGAGGAAAGCACATGCCGACATTCGAGTGGAAGGGCACAGCGAGGAACGGGCAGAGCCAGACGGGCGTGCTGGTGGCCGACTCCAAGGACAGCGTCATCGCCATGATGCGACGGCAGCAGATCGTCGTCACGGCGGTGAAGGAAAAGGGGAAAGAGATCGCCCTGCCGAAGTTCGGTGGCGGTGTGGCCCCTCAGCAGGTGGCCATCTTCACCCGGCAGTTCTCGGTCATGATCGACGCCGGTCTGCCTCTCGTGCAGTGCCTGGAGATCCTCGGCAACCAGCAGGACAACAAGACCTTCAAGCGCACGCTCATCCAGATCCGCCAGGACGTCGAGTCGGGCTCCAACCTGGCCGACTCCATGCGCAAGCATCCCAAGATCTTCAACGACCTCTACACCAACATGGTCGCGGCCGGTGAGGCCGGCGGTATTCTCGACACGATCCTGCAGCGCCTGGCCACCTACATCGAGAAGGCGGTCAAGCTCAATGGCCAGGTCAAGGCGGCCATGATCTATCCGGTGGCCGTCATCAGCATCGCTGTGGTGGTGGTGATGGTCATCCTCTGGAAGGTCATCCCGGTCTTCGCCTCCCTCTTCGAGAGTCTCGGCGCACAACTGCCGCTCCCCACGCGCGTGGTCATCGCGCTCTCCAACCTGATCGGAGACTATTGGTGGCTGATGCTCATTCTGGGCATCGCCAGTTGGTTCTCGGTGAGGAAGTACCACACCACGTACAAAGGCAAGCGCGTCATCGACGGCATCGTCCTGAAGATGCCCATCCTGGGCATTCTGATGCGCAAGATCGCCGTGGCCCGTTTCTGCCGCACGCTGGCCACGCTCACGTCTTCCGGCGTGCCCATTCTGGACGGACTGCAGATCACGGCCCGCACGGCCGGGAACTCGGTCGTCGAGGACGCCATCATGGCCACGCGCAAGTCGGTCGAAGAGGGGAAGACCATCAGCGAGCCGCTCGGCGACACGGACGTCTTTCCGACCATGGTCGTGCAGATGATCGCCGTCGGTGAGCAGACCGGCGCCCTCGACACCATGCTCTCCAAGATCGCGGACTTTTACGAAGAAGAAGTGGACACGGCGGTGGCCGGCCTGATGAAGCTGCTCGAGCCCATTCTCATCGCCTTCCTCGGCGTCTGTATCGGCGGCATCGTCATCGCCATGTACATGCCGATGTTCACGCTCATCGGACAGTTGGGATGAGCACGAGGGCGCAGGGCGCGGGGCGCGGGGCGCAGGAGCTTCGCGGTCCTGCCCCTCGCACTCCGCGTCCGGCCTTCTCTTCTCCGACTCCGGCCCCCTGCGCCTTGCGCCCCGCGCCCTGACCGGCCATGTCCAACGACGTCCGCATGCTCGTCGCGGTCCGCGTGGTGGTCGTCACCACGCTTCTGCTCGCGGCGCTGATCATCCAGTACACCATTCGCGAGGTCCTGCCTCTCGACTATCTCTACATCGCGGCCGGCGCCACCTACGCCCTCACGCTCGCGTACATCGGCCTGGCATTCGCGATCCCTTCGCGCAAGCTGAACCTGGCCATCCAGATCGGCGGCGACATCGGGGTGGAGACGCTGCTGGTTTACTTCACCGGCGGGCTGGACTCGCCCTTCTCCTTCCTCTACCTCGTCTCCATCATCACCGCCTCGATGCTGCTCTACCGGCGTGGCGGTCTGCTGGCCGCATCGGCCGCTTCGATCGGCTACGGAGTGTTGGTGGACCTCATGTATTACGGCGTGCTGCCCATGCCCCAGCAGTCGATCTTTCTCCCCATCGCCTGGAACGCTTCGCGGCTCTACTTCAACATGGCCGCGAACTTCTCCGGCTTCTACGCCACGGCCCTTCTCACGTCCTATCTCTCCGAACAACTCCAGCGCACCTCGCTCGAGCTCGACGCCAACCGGCAGAACCTGGCCGAGCTGCGCGCCCTGAATCAGAATGTGGTCGAGTCCATCCCCTCGGGGCTGGTCACTCTCTCGTCCTTCGGGACGGCCTCGTTCGTCAATCCCGCCGGCTCCAGCATTCTCCGCAGCGAGCCTCTGGCCGTCCTCGGACGCCACGTGACGGAGCTGGGCTTCTTCACGAACGATGAGTGGATCTCGGCCCGCGAGGAGCTGGCCACCGGGTCGATCGTGCGACGCGAAGCCGATCGCCTCGAGCCCGACGGCGAGATCCGCAGCATCGGCTTCGCCATCAGTCCCCTCAGTACGCTGGACGGACACTTCTACGGGTACACCGTGATCTTCCAGGACCTGACCGATGTCAAGAAACTGGAAGCCGAGGTGCGGCTCAAGGACAGGATGGCCGCGGTCGGTGAGTTGTCCGCGGGCATCGCTCACGAGATCCGCAATCCCCTGGCCGCGATCGCCGGCTCGGTGCAGGTGCTGAAGAGCTCCCAGTCGCTGACCAGCCAGGAACAACGGCTCATGTCCATCGTGCTGAAGGAGTCGGAGCGGCTCAACAAGTCCATCTCCGACTTTCTCCGCTTCGTCCGGCCGCAGGAGAAGCGGTCCGCCGAGTTCGATGTGGCGGCCAGCCTCGACGAGACTCTCGATCTCCTCGCCAACTCGGCCGAGCTCCACCCGAGCCACGAGATCCGCCGCGAGATCGTCCCGCCATCGTTTGCGATCATGGGGGACGCGGATCAGATCCGCCAGGTCTTCTGGAACCTGGCCCGCAACGCCGTGCAGGCCATGCCCGAAGGGGGGGTGCTCACCGTGCGCGCGACCGTCGCCGGGAGCAGTTACGACATCGTCTTCACCGACAGCGGCCGGGGCATGACGTCCTCCGATCTGCAGCGGCTCTTTCAGCCGTTCCGCACCAACTTTCCCTCCGGCACCGGCCTGGGCATGGCCATCTCATTCCGCATCGTGCAGGAGCACGGCGGACGCATCGACGTCTCATCCGTGGTCGGCTCAGGCACGGCCATCACCGTCAGCCTGCCCATAACCGGGGCCGGATCACGGCCCGCGATCGCCAGAGCGATCACGTAGGGGGCGGCGCGGCCGCCAGCGCCGGTTGGCCTAGGGCGGCACGGCCGCCAGCGCTGGTTGGCCTAGCCTTGGG
>JBDTOZ010000150.1:0-10006 GCA_039932995.1 Acidobacteriota bacterium
GACCAACCCCCGCACCACGTATCTCGGCAACGTGCGGAATCCGCATCCGGATTTGGCGACGACACGGATTGAGGATCGGACCGGATTGAGGATTGAGGATTGAGGATTGAGGATTGGACCGGATTGAGGATTGAGAATTGAGGATTGGACCGCGCTACGCAGATTTTGCACAATAGGCATGATTGAGGATGACGGAACGATGATCACCACGAAAAACAGCGGATGGGGACAAATCCTCAATCCTCAATTCTCAATTCTCAATCCGGCCTCAATCCTCAATCCGGCCTCAATCCTCAATCCTCAATCCTCAATTCTCAATCCGGCCCAATCCTCAATTCTCAATCCGTAAGAAAATGGCCACCAAAGACACCACTCCCGTCCACGAGCTCCGTCCTGTCACGCAGGAGACGCGGATCCCTGAGCGTTTCATCCCGACGCCGACCATCGAGCCGGGACATTCGTTCTCCACGATCACGGATCACATCTCCACGATCGTCCTCAAGCGCAAGACGCCGCTGGGCTGGTTCATCGGCTTCCTGATCGCGTTGGGCGGCGTCGGTCTGCTCAGCGTGTCGATGACCATGCTCATCGGCAAGGGCGTCGGCATCTGGGGCATCAACCATCCGGTCGGATGGGGCATGGACATCATCAACTTCGTCTGGTGGATCGGCATCGGCCACGCCGGCACGCTGATCTCGGCGATCCTGCTCCTGCTGCGGCAGGAGTGGCGCACCTCCATCAACCGTTTCGCCGAGGCCATGACCCTCTTCGCCGTCGCCTCGGCGGGTCTCTATCCGGCGCTCCACACCGGCCGTCCCTGGTACGACTTCTGGCTCTTCCCGTATCCGAACACCATGGGACTGTGGCCGCAGTTCCGCAGCCCGCTCATGTGGGACGTCTTCGCCGTCTCCACATACGCCACGGTCTCCGCGCTGTTCTGGTATGTCGGTCTGATCCCCGATCTGGCCACGCTGCGCGACCGGGCCACGAACATCTGGGCCAAGCGCGCCTACGGTGCCTTTGCCCTCGGCTGGCGCGGCTCGGCGAAGCACTGGGACCGTTACGAGCACGCCTACCTGCTCCTGGCCGGCCTCTCCACGCCGCTCGTCCTCTCCGTGCACACCATCGTCTCGTTCGACTTCGCGGTCGCGCAGATCCCCGGCTGGCACTCCACGTTCTTCCCGCCGTACTTTGTGGCCGGCGCCGTCTTCGCCGGCTTCGCCATGGTGCTCACCCTGGCCATCCCGGCGCGCAAGTTCTTCAAGCTCGAAGACTTCATCACCCTGCGCCACCTCGAGAACATGGGCAAGGTGCTGCTGGCTACCGGTCTCATCGTCGCGTATGCGTACACGATGGAGTGGTTTTACGGCATTTACAGCGGCAACGTCTTCGAGACCTACATGCTCCGCAATCGCGCCACCGGTCCGTACGCGGGAATGTATGTCGCGCTCTGGGTCTGCAACGGTTTCGCGCCGCAGCTCATGTGGTTCAAGCGCTTCCGCACCTCTCCGTTCTGGCTGTTCGTCGTGGCCATGTTCGTGAACGTGGGCATGTGGCTGGAGCGCTTCGTGATCATCCCGGTCTCCCTGAGCCGCGACTTCCTGCCGTCGTCGTGGGGCATGTACCACGGCACGTTCTGGGACTGGAGCTTCTTCATCGGCTCCATCGGCCTCTTCTTCGCCCTGCTGTTCCTCTTCGTCCGCTTCCTCCCCATGATCTCCATCTTCGAAATGCGCACGCTCCTCCCCGAGGCGCAGGCTCATGCCGAGCATGAGGAGGGACACTGATGCTCTTCTGCAAAAGCGGAACGGTTCACCACAGAGGCACAGAGGCACAGAGAACCGATCGTGCGTTTGTGATTCTCGAATCTCTGTGTCTCTGTGCCTCTGTGGTGAACGTCCCCTCTTTCGGTGCAAACGACACACAGGCAATGAAACACCACTGACATGGCCATCGGAAAAATCAAAGAAGGTCTCTACGGAGTGATTGCGGAGTTCAACGATCCGCAGGCTCTGCTCGACGCGGCGCTGGCCGTGCAGGAGAAGGGCTATACGCACACGGATGCGTTCTCGCCGTTCCCCATCCACGGACTGGCCAAGGCGGTGGGCTTCCACAAATCACATCTGTCCACGATCGTGCTGGCCATGGGCATCATCGGCGGCATCGGCGGTTTCATGATGTGCTGGTACGCCAACGTCATCGCCTATCCGTTGAATATCGGCGGCAAGCCGCTCAACTCCTGGCCGGCCTGGATCCCCATCACCTTCGAGATGACCATTCTCCTGGCCGCCCTCGGCGCCGTCTTCGGCATGCTCGCCCTCAACGGCCTGCCCATGCCCTACCACCCCGTCTTCAACCTGCGCCGCTTCGACTCCGCGTCGCGCGACAAATTCTTCCTGGTCATCCAGGCCCGAGACCCCCAGTTCCGCCTCGAGGAAGCACGTCACTTCCTCCAGACTCTCGGTCCCCGTGAGGTCACCGATGTTCCGTGGTAACCATTCGAGACTCCTGGTGATCGCGGTGCTGTTGGCGCTCTCGGCTTGCCGCCAGAAAATGGCCAATCAGCCCCGCTACGATCCTCTCGAGGCAAGCGACTTTTTCGCGGATGGGATGAGCGCGCGGCCGCGCATTGCAGGCACCGTGGCGCGCGGCGAGATCTCCAACAACCCCTTCTTCGACACCGGCAAGAACGGCGAGCAAATCGGCGACGGCTTCCCGATGCCGGTGACGATCGAGCTCGTGAATCGCGGCGAGGGTCGCTTCAACATCTACTGCAGTGAGTGTCACGGGCGCGTCGGTGACGGCAACGGCATGATCCCCGCGCGCGGCTATCGCCGTCCCCCTTCGTTCCACACCGAGGCCTTGCGCAAGCAGCCGACAGGACACTTCTTCGACGTCATGACCAACGGATTCGGCGCCATGCCGTCCTATCGCACGATGATCCCGCCGGCCGACCGCTGGGCAATCATCGCCTACATCCGCGCGCTGCAACTGAGCCAGAACGCGACCGCGGCCGACGTGCCGGCGGCGGAACAGGCCAAGCTGAATGCACCCCCCACCGCGGGCAGGATGCCCGCGGCCCCAACAGCCGAAGGAGGACACCACTGATGGCGACCTCCGCGACCAGCACCCGCGTCACCGGCATCGCCCGGGCGCAGATGCCCGCACTCCTCGTAGGCATCCTCGGACTCATCGGATGTGCGATCGGCTTCATGACCAACGCACCCGAGTTCTACCGCGCCTGGCTGGCGCCGTTCATCTTCTGGTTCCTCATCGCCGTCGGCGCGCTGACCATCCTCTGCCTCCAGTACGTCACCGGCGGCGAGTGGGGTGTGCTGATCCGCCGGCCCCTCGGCGCCGCCGCGCGGACCATCCCGATCTTCCTCCTGTTCGGCATCCCGCTCTTCGTCGGCCTGGGCGAGATCTACTCCTGGGCCTCACCGGCCGCCCTGCACGATCCGCTGCTGCAGAAGAAGGCCGTGTGGTGGCTCAACCCGCCGGCTTGGGGGATCCGCGCCCTCATCTACTTCGCCTTCTGGTCCTTCTGGGCCTGGCGCCTGCGCCGGCTCTCGGTCTCTTTTGCCGAGACCCGCTCGCCCTACACCGAGCTGTCCCGGCGCAAGTTCGCGGCCTTCGGCCTCGTGGTCATGGTCATGACGCTCACGCTCACCGGCGTCGACTGGGTGATGTCCCTCGAGCCGAAGTGGTACTCGTCGATGTTCGGCATCGCCTTCCTCGTCGGCGCCGGACTCTCGGCCTTCGCGTTCGTGACCTTCTTCCTGACCACCATCGCCAACACGCGGGCCATGGTGGACATCGTCAAGCCGAATCACTTCCGCGATCTGGGCAACCTCATGCTCGCCTTCACGATGTTGTGGGCGTACACGAACTTCTCCCAGTTCCTCCTGATCTGGTACGGCAACATCAAGGAAGAGACGCCCTACTACCTGACCCGCATGCACCACGGCTGGGGCATCTTCGCGGCCGCGCTGATCCTCTTCCACTTCTTCCTGCCGTTCTTCATGCTCCTGATGCGCAACATCAAAGACCGTCCGGGCACGATCGCCATCGTCACGGTGCTGCTCCTGATCATGCGCTTCATCGACATCTACTGGCTGGTCACCCCGGCCCATCACCCCGAAGGGTTCTACTTCCACTGGATCACCATCCCGGCATTCCTGGGCATTGGTGGACTGTGGCTGGCCGCATTCATCTGGCAGTTGAAGGGCCAGACCATCATCCCCATCCACGAGACCTGGGTCGAAGAAGCCATTCGCGAGGGTGCCCTCGAGAGACGGACGGCACACCATGCCTGAGCACATCAAGTACAAGGACGACGATCTCTTCAATCCGGAGACGCACCACGAGCACTCCGACGTGCCCGTGTCGCCGCTGCTCTGGTTCATCGTCATCTTCATCGTCCTCTCGTTCGTCACCTACTTCCTGATCCTCTTCCTCTACAAAGGCCTGGCCGCGGCGGAGCGCAATCGCATGGACCCGCCGGAGACCCAGGTGGCGCGAGCCGCCGACTCGAGCGTGCCCAGGAACCAGCCGCTCCTGCAGCCCTTCCCACATCAGGACGCGGACAAGAACTTCGCCGTTCCCTACCGCAACACACCGGTCACCGACATGGCCGAAATGCGCCGCTCGCAGGAGCAGACGCTCCATTCCTACGGATGGGTCGATCCGCAGCACACGGTCGCGCGCATCCCCATCGACGAGGCCAAGAAGCTCTTCGCGGAACGCTATGCGGCCCCAGTCCCCGCGGTGATGCCCGTGCTGGCCCCGACCGCTGCCACGACCACCGCCGCGCCGGCCACGACGACCGCACCCGCCACGACGACCGCGCCCGCGGCACCGGAAGGCGGCGCAGGAGTGCATCCGTGAGACGCTTGGCGCTGCTGATGTTCGTCGCGCTTCCCCTGCTCGCGCAGGTGCAGGTCGATCCGCCACACATTCGGATCGCGCAGAAGCTCGATCAGCGCATCCCCCTCGAGCTCATGTTCCGCGATGAGACCGGGAAGATCGTCCGCCTGCACGAGTACTTCAACCACGGGCGGCCGGTGCTCCTGAACTTCGTCTATTACCGCTGCCCGATGCTCTGCCCCATGGTCCTGGAAGGGACCACGGAGAGCCTGACCCACCTGAAGTTCAACATCGGCGAGCAGTTCGACGTACTCACCGTGAGCATCGACCCGCGCGACACGGTCCAGGCCGCGGCCGAGAAGAAGGAGATGACCATCCGCCATTACGGCCGTCTCGCTTCGGCCAAAGGCTGGCACTTCCTGACCGCAAACGAGACGGCCATCAAGCAACTGACCGATGCCGTCGGCTTCCAGTTCGAGTACGACCCCCGCACCGACCAGTTCGCGCACGGCGCGGTGCTGATGGTGCTCACGCCGGACGGGCGCATGTCCCGTTACTTCTACGGCTTCGAGTACAAGCCCCGCGACCTGCGCATGGCCATCGTCGAGGCCTCCAGCGGCAAGGTGGGCGGCGTCACCGATCAGATTCTCCTGCTCTGCTTTCACTACGACCCTGCCACGGGGAAGTACAGCCGCAACGCGATGATGTTCGCCCGCGCCGGTGGCGTGACCACGCTGCTGGCCCTGGGCGGATTCATCTTCGTGATGATCCGTAAAGAGCGCTCAACGACATGAACGATTTCCCGCTGTTTCCCGAACAGGCTTCGAGCGTGGCGCCGCTCGTCGACGGCCTCTATCTCGGCCTCGTCGTCGTCACCGGTGCGGTCTCGCTCCTGATCTGGCTGGCCATCTTCTACCTGGCCATCAAGTACCGCCGCCGCCCCGACAACGAGCTGGCCCAGGAGCAGGAGCCGCCCATGGCCCTGGAGATGACCTGGACCATCCTGCCCACGATCATCTTCATCGGCATCTTCATCGCCGGCGCCTTCGTCTTCTTCCGCATGCAGCGCGTCCCCTCGAACGCCCTGGAGATCTATGCCACCGGGCGGCAGTGGATGTGGAAGTTCCAGCACCCCAGCGGGCAGCGCGAGATCAACACGTTGCACGTGCCGGTGGGCCGGGCCGTGAAGATCACCCATGCCTCCGAGGACGTCATTCACAGTCTGTGGTTCCCGGCCTTTCGGGTGAAGATGGACGTGCTGCCGAACCGTTTCCGCACGATGTGGTTTCAGGCCACCAAGGTCGGCACGTACCACATCTTCTGCGCCGAGTACTGCGGGACGCTGCACTCGGGGATGATCGGCTCGGTCATCGTCATGGAGCCCACCGAGTACCAGCGCTGGCTGGCCGGGGGAAGCGAAGGCTCGCTGGCTTCACAGGGCGAACAGCTCTTCGCCAAGTACTCGTGCAACACCTGCCACCTCGGCAACGGCACCGGCCGCGGCCCCGTGCTGGCCGGCCTCTACGGCAAGACCCGGCCGCTGGCCAACGGGACGAGCGTCCTGGCCGATGACCAGTACATCCGCGAGTCCATCCTCAACCCGACGGCCAAGGTCGCGGCCAGCTTCCAACCGGTCATGCCCACGTTCCAGGGCCAGGTCAGCGAGGACGAGCTCATTCGCCTCATGGCCTACGTGAAGTCCATTCCTGTCGAGGGCCCTGTCGGGGGCACAACCGTCGCGCCTGTCCCAGCCCTCACCCCGCCCGCACCATCCGCACCAACCAGCGGCGCATCCGCCGCTGCGACCGGCACGGCGCCCGTCGCCCAGAGGCCACAGTCATGACCAGCACCACCCTGGACGAAGTTCCGCTCATCGAGCCCGCGGCCTCCGCGCCGCGGAATTACCTCAACGACGAGTACGGCGTGCTGTCGTGGCTCCTGACCCGGGACCACAAGCGCATCGCCATCCTCTACCTGTTCTCCGTCACCACATTCTTCATTGTGGGAGGTATCTTCGCCTTCCTCATGCGCCTCGAGCTGCTCACGCCCGAGGGAGACATTTTCACGTCCGATACCTACAACAAGCTCTTCACGCTGCACGGCATCGTGATGGTGTTCTTCTTCTTGATCCCGGCCATCCCTGCGGTCTTCGGGAACTTCCTCTTGCCGATCATGCTGGGGGCCAAAGACCTGGCCTTCCCGCGGCTCAATCTGTTGAGCTGGTACATCTACATGATCGGCGGAACCTTCGGCGTCATCGTCATCATTACAGGCGGCGTCGACACCGGCTGGACCTTCTATACGCCGTTCTCCACGCAATACTCCAATACGCACGTTTTCACAGTGACTCTGGGCGCCTTCATTACAGGGTTCAGCTCCATCCTCACCGGCCTCAATTTTCTCGTCACGACGCACCGCATGCGCGCACCGGGCCTGACCTGGTTCCGCCTGCCGCTCTTCGTCTGGTCGATGTATGCCACCAGCGTCGTGATCATGCTGGCCACACCCGTTCTGGCCATTACGCTGGTCCTGCTGATGATCGAGCGGACGCTGGGGGTGGGCATCTTCGATCCCGCATTGGGCGGCGACCCTGTGCTCTACCAGCACATGTTCTGGTTCTATTCGCATCCGGCCGTCTACATCATGATTCTGCCGGGCATGGCCATCATCTCCGAGTGCGTGGCCGCCTTCACCCGTAAGAAGATCTTCGGCTACAAGTTCGTGGCCTTCTCGTCTCTTGCCATTGCCTTCCTCGGCTTCCTGGTCTGGGCCCACCACCTCTTCGTGGCCGGCATTTCCATCTATTCGGCCCTGATCTTCTCCTTTCTGACCATGCTCGTGGCCGTCCCCTCGGCCATCAAAGTCTTCAATTGGACGGCCACCATGTACAAGGCCTCGGTGTCGTGGCAGACGCCGATGCTCTATGTGCTCGGCTTCATCGGCCTCTTCACCATCGGTGGCGTGACCGGCCTCTTCCTCGGCGCCTTAGGCATCGACGTGCACGTGCACGACAGCTACTTCGTCGTCGCGCACTTTCACTACATCATGGTCGGCGGCACCATCATGGCGTACATGGCCGGGATTCATTACTGGTGGCCCAAGATCACCGGCCGCATGTATCCCGAATGGTGGGCGCGCCTCTCCGCGCTGCTCGTCTTCGTCGGCTTCAACCTGACCTTCTTCCCGCAGTTCCTGGTGGGCTATGTGGGCATGCCCCGCCGCTACCACGCCTACGCGCCTGAGTTTCAGGTCCTCAATGTCCTCTCCACCGCCGGCGCCACCATCCTCGCGGTCGGCTATCTGCTGCCGATGGTCTATCTGGCCTGGTCGCTGAAGTTCGGGCGCAAGGCGGGCGCGAATCCGTGGGGAGCCGTGGGCCTGGAGTGGGCCACCAGCTCACCGCCGCCCAAAGAGAACTTCCACGAGACTCCCGTGGTCACGTGGGACGCGTACGACTACCCGGCCTTCCTCAAAGCCATGAAGGAGACGCAGGATGTCTGACGCCACCCTGCACCACGGCGCCGAGCATGCTGCCGAGCCGCATGAACATGCGCCGCACCATCCATTCCTCCAGCACCACTTCGAGGACATGGGGCAGCAGCACGAGGCCTCCACGCTGGGCATGTGGTTCTTCGTGGCCCAGGAGATCCTCTTCTTCGGCGGTCTCTTCGTCTGCTATTTCATCTACAGAGAGATGTACCCGCTGGCGTGGAAAGCCGGCTCGCATCATCAGAACTGGCAGATCGGCGCCGCCAATACCATCGTCCTCATCGGCAGCTCACTGACGATGGCCCTGGCCGTGTGGGGAGCGCAGGCCGCAAGGCGCAAGTTCACGACCGTGATGTTGATCATGACCCTGCTCTTAGGCGGGATCTTCGTCGGCGTCAAAGGCTTCGAGTACAAGAAGCACATTGAAGAGGGACTCTTCCCGGGTACGCACTTTACGTACGTCGATCACGCCCATCCCGAGCTCACGAAGGGCGAAGAGTTGTTCATGACCTTCTACTTCGCCATGACCGGCCTGCACGCCCTGCACATGGTCATTGGAGCGGGTCTGCTGCTGTACTTCATCCGCCGCACCTGGCGAGGCGACTTCGGCCCGGAGTACTACAGTCCCATCGAGATCATGGGTCTGTACTGGCACTTCGTCGACATCGTCTGGATCTTCCTCTTCCCGCTCCTGTATCTCGTCTGAGGACCCGACGCCATGGCCAACGCGAACCTCCCGACCTCAACCCCCGCCGCCCAACAGAACCCCAGCGACCACGAGACCTACACCGGCCACACCGCCCCGCACCACCAGGCGCCCCTGGCCATGTACTTCATCGTCTTCTTCGTCCTCATGGGCCTGACCGTCCTCACCGTAGCCGTCTCCCGCGTCAACCTCGGCGAAATGAACACCGTCGTGGCCATGGCCATCGCCGTCGTCAAAGCCCTGGTAGTCATCCTCTGGTTCATGCACGTCATCCACTCCCCCCGCATGACCTGGATCGTGGTCATCTCCTCGTTCTTATGGCTGGCGGTGATGTTCGTACTCTTCTTCAGCGACTATCTGACGAGAGGATGGAGCATTTACTGAGGGGTTGGCGGTTGGCGGTTGGCAGTTGGCAGTTGGCGGGGGAGTGAGCGCCAAGGCGCTCGCCGCCACTCGAAGAGGAAAGAGAAAGAGGGGCCGCGGGCATCCTGCCCATACGCGCTCACTTTGAGAAGGGCATGGCGCTGATTCCGGGCTGGGCGCAAGGAATAGCAGCCGGGCGGGTCCCGCTGGAGACCGGGATCACGACGGGTGGGCGGGCGGCGTGCCTGTGGAGCGGTGGACTTTAGTCCACCGAGGCTCTTGCGAGACACTTCCCCTCTGCCGTCGCGGCGGTGTCACTGAACGAGGCTCCCGGCACGGCCGTCCCGAGCGCCTCACCCGGCTTCGGCACGCGCGTCGCGAGTGCCCGGTGGACTAAAGTCCACCGCACCGGTGGACTACGTCCACCGCTATTGACGCGCGAAGGCGCGTCGAACAATCTAGCCCCGGGCTCGGCCCGGGGAAAACGAGATTCGATTCTAAACGCGGCCGCGAGGGCGGTCGCCACAATGTGTCGCCAACGTCGAGAACACTCCGCCGAACGTTGTGGCGGCCGCCTTCGCG
>JBDTOZ010000151.1:0-20766 GCA_039932995.1 Acidobacteriota bacterium
AGCTCGTCCATCGGCTTTCTGGGCGCGGCGCGCCGCCACTTCATGACGTTTCCCTGGCCGGCGTTGTAGGAGGCGATGGCCAGAGGAACCTGGCCGCTGAAGAGATTGACGAGCATGCGCAGGTGGAACGTTCCCAGTCGAATGTTCAGATCGGGGTCTTCCAGACGCGCCTGTGAGTAGCGCACACCCATCCGTTGCGCGTGCTCTTTCGCGGTGGGAGGCATGAGCTGCATCAGACCGGTGGCACCCACTCGCGATTTTGCCTTGGGGTTGTAGTAACTCTCCTGCAGGATCAACCCGCGAACGAGATTCGGATCGAGCTTCTGTTCCTTCGCACGCTTCTCGATCTCTTCGCCGTAGCGGAGCGGGTAGTACATGCGGAAAAAGTAGAGAGGCACGCTGTCCTGATCGACCGTGGCCAGTTGAGGCCAGGCTTTGCGGAGTGACGTGTACATCGCCAGCGGATTGCCCGCCGAATGGTAGACGTCGGCCAGGATGGCGTGGGCGAAGCGGTTGTTCACCCGTCGTGCGTTCTTCTGCGCTTCGAGCGTGGCGTCGCGCATCGACGAGAGCGCGGTCAGCTCGTAAGCCAGCTCCAGCTCGCGCGGCATTTCCTTTTCGGCAATCGTGCGCCAGTCCGGCCCGGCCCGCCGGAGCGGGTTGGTCTTGTTCTCCGTCCGCTTGGCCCCCCGCGCGACGGAGTACTGGGCATAGAGGTCCTCATAGGGTGCGGAAGCGAGCCGCTGATAAATCGCGTGCGCCTCCGCCTTCTGGCCCTGCCGCTCGATGGTGCGGGCGAACCAGTACTCCGACTGGCGCCGCACGTTCGGGTGCGTATACGTATCGGCGATGTAGCGGAAGAGCGTCTTCGCCGCCGCCAGATCACCCCGCACCCAGGCCGCCCATCCCTTGTCCCAGAAGTGCTGCAGGGCCGGGTCGGTGGACGGATCGAGCTTGATCAGTTGCGGCACGAGCTCCTGCACGTACTCGTCCTGATTCTTCGACGCGGCACGGGTGATGAGCGTGTCCAGAGTCTCCACACGGACGTCGTCGTCGATGGGAAGGGAGAGGAGGTCCTTCAATCGCTCGCTGGCCAGGCGCGTGTACTCGTCCTTCTTCTGTTTCTTGGGCAGGTCGATGAGTTTCACCTGGCGGAACACGGTCTGGTACTTCGGTTTGGTGACGGTCTTCTTCTTTTTCCCCTTCCCGACCGTCTGCTTCACCGTTCCGACTTTCTTCCGCTCCTTGACCGTCTTGATGGTCTCCGGGTTGATGGAGGAGGCCACCACGGCGTAGTTCTTCGCGCTATATCGCAGCGCGGGAATGGCCTGCTTGAAGGCGCCGGACGTCAAGGGCTCGAGGACTTTGTTCGACTCCTCGTAGCGACGGAGCAGGTGCAGAGCCACGCCGCGCTCGAGGCGGATCTGTGTTCGGAGCTGCGGAGCCGCGCGCTCCAGAGCATCGAGCTCGAGGAGCGCGTCGTCCGGCTTGCCGGAGCCCATCAACGCCGTGGCACGACTCAGCCGCTCGGAAGGCGTGAGCGGCAGCGGGGCGGTCTCGGGCACCCCTGTCAACGCCCGGATGAGTGCGCGCGCGTCTTTGGCCTCGTTCGACGCGGGGTTGGCGATGAGGATCGTGCGGGCGTTGAACAGTGCGCCGGCAAGATCGCCTCCGTACAACCGGGCCCGCGCCGCACCCCAGCGCGCCTTGGCGCTGACGGCCGGGTCCCGCTCACGACGGGCCACGGCGTTGTAGACCTCACTGCCGCGCGCGAAGTCCCCCGCCTTTTCGTACAGGGAGGCCAGGGAGAGTCCGGCTTCGCCCCCACGCAGCATCCGCGGCTCGCGCCGCCACAACACCGCCAGCGTGCTGCGCTCCGCCGCGCTGTTCCCCGTCAGAGCGTAGGCCGCAGCCAGGTAGAACAGCCGGTACTCCTCCACCGCGCGCGACTTGAAGGAGAACGACGCCAGGTGCTTGACCGCGTCCGGCCCGTCCTTGCGATCCAGCGCCGCAGTCCCCGCGGCATAGGTGTCGCGCAGCTTCTCCAGGTCGGGAGGAGCCTCGGCCTTCTGAGGAAGGTCCGGCTCATCGTGCGAAGCCTCCCCGGACTGGGAAAACCAAACCGCCACCCCGATCGCAGCGATCACGACCACCGCGAGCAAACTTCCCAGAACCCAGCGACGACGCAACACGGGGAACCTCGACTGCTAGGGTGCTGCCAGCTTTCGATTGCGCCCCTGGCTACAGTCCCAAGGCGTCGGGTCTGCCGTCAGCGAGGATGCGCACCAGTTCGTCGTAAAAGTAGTTCGAGACTTTGCGGACTTCGTCGGCGATGCGCTCGTCGTACATCTGGCGGCTTCGATCGATGTCTTCCTTGAGCCGCTCGTACAGGTCGCTGTTCCTTCGCCCCTGCTCGACCTTCGACTCGTTGTAGAGCTTGATCTCGGAGACCAACAGGCGCGCGAAACGGCGGGCCTCGTCGTGTTTCTTGCCGTCGTCGGTCTGCGGTCCCGCAGCGCCCGAGCGCGAAAGCGTCGCGGGCGGAATGTACTGCGTCGACGGACGATGCTCGTCGGCTGCAGGAGTGAGTGCAGGGGCGGCGGCGGGCGGCGCGGCGGGAGGAGGGGCAGGTGCGGGAGGGGGAGCGGGCGTGGCCGGCACTTTCACCGTGCCGCTCACCGGAGCCGGAGCGTTGAACTCCTCGCCCGCGGGAACGCTGAACTCGGGACGCTGTGCAGCCATCATCTCCCGCAGTTGTGCGGCGTTGATGGCCACTGTCCCGGCATCGGCCGACGGCGCCGCGGGTGCCGGACGCGGTGGCGCGGGCGGGGGAGGCGCGGGCGTGGCCGGCGGGCGAGGAGTGGCGGCGACCGGCGGGGGAGCCTCCGGGAGATTCGGGCGCAGACCGCCGATCTTGGTCTCGTCTCCGCTGACGGAAGGAGCTTCTCCCCGAGTGATGCTGAGGCTCGGCGAGGGGATCTTCTTGCGGATGGACAGCGTGTCCACGAGCAGACCGGTCGTGAAGACCAGCAGCTCGATGGCATCGACATCGAATTTCGGGAGGTCCTCGCCGACCGTGTCCACATAGACCGCCGCTGCGACCTTGTCTTTAATGACCATGGGGACGATGACGGCGCGGTCGGAGGCGCCCACTCCCAGTCGGGTGGAGAGGTTGGCGCCGTCCCACTCCACGACCTCTTCGTTGCGCAGCAGGCGGTCCAGTTGCGGGATGAGGCCGGGCGCGGCGTTGAAGCGCTTGACCATCTCGTCATTGCCGCCGTGGGCGGAGAAGCCCACACCCTTCCAGCCGCTGAACGTTTCGCCGCGCAGAATCAACAGTGCGGCCCGCGAGCCGAATTCGAGAGACTGTTCGAGGAGGGCGTTGAGCACGTCCACCTGCGATCGTCCCCGCTCGATGGCCTGCACGGCCGACTTGACGCGAGAGGCGCCTCCTGCGGATGGTGCCGCGGGCGCCGCGACCGGAGCCTCGGCGGCCAGCGCTTCCTCGAGCTCGACCACCGACTTCCGGATCTGCGGAAGGAACGTTATGGAGTTGACGTCTGCCTGTACGCTCTGAAGGGCGGCCTTGAGCTGCTGGTCGACCGCAACACGCACATCCTCGATGGAAGAGCGGATCTCTCCGACCATCCTCTCGATCGACTCGCGCACTTGCGCGTCGATGGAGCTCGCAACTTCCTCGCCCCTCACAGGCATTAAGCCCTCCGCCTCGTATGAGTTGACACGTTTCCCAAACCCGTGCAAACCGAGCGGCGATTATCGGCTCCGCTCTCTCACGCTGTCAAGGAAACGACCCTCGTGCTACCGTATCTCTCGATGCGGTTTTCTCCCGTTTTCCTGGGCATGCTGCTGCTCTTGCCGGCTTGCGTCGACCGCAGCGTGGCCCCGGATCACGCCAGTGAGTGGCGCGAAGTGTTGCATCACAAGAAAGCGGCCGCCACTCCCAACGCCACGCCTCAGCACAAGCAGCGCTATGCCGACTCGGTGCGCTCTTTCATCGACAAACACCCCGAGCACAGCCGGGCACGCGAGGTCTGGCACCGCCTGCAGCTCGAGTTCGCCGACGATCTGGCCGCCGCCGGCAGGCATCAGGATGCCATCCGCTTCTACCGCGCCGTCCTCGCTGAGGAGCCGGCCAACGCCCACGCCCGACACGGCCTGGCCACCGCCGTGGAGCGCCTGGCCGTCTCCCGCGACAAGCTCCTGACGCTGGAAAAGGGGATGAGTCATCGCCAGGTGTCCTCCATCCTCGGCAAGCCGATGCCCGGTTGGACCACGACCAACAAACGCCCCGAGGCGGAGTTCGAAGCCTGGTACTACCGGACGCGCGGAGGTGGCGTGGCCGGGGTGTATTTCAGGGACGGCAAGGTCTTTGCGGCAGAAGAAACGTCGAACGCGAAACTCGGGCGCCTCGGCTCTTGAAATCGCGCCCGGGGAAACCGCGTTCAAGGATCAGAGAGAGTCCATGCCCCTTTACGAATATCAGTGCAACGAATGCCTCGAGCGCCACGAGATCATCCAGCGTTTCTCGGAAGATCCGATCACGGTCTGCCCCACGTGCGGCGGTGGAATGAAGAAGCTCATCTCCTCGCCGGCGATCCAGTTCAAGGGTTCCGGCTTCTACAAGACGGACTACCCGAGCAGCAGTTCGCGGTCCTCCGAGACCAAGTCTGAATCGAAGTCGGAATCGAAGTCCGACACCAAGTCCGACTCCAAGACCGAGTCCGCGTCCGAATCGAAGTCGGAATCGAAGTCGGAGTCGAAGGTGGAGTCCAAGCCCGAGACGAAGTCGGAAAGCAGAACCGAGTCGAAGTCGGAAACGAAGAGCGAATCGAAAGCGAGCGAGTAGTTCACATGGACTTTGCGCCCGCGCTTCGACAGCCACACGAGGCCGCCCGTAGAATCATCGAGAGCACCATGGGGAAAGCCCGAGACTTCAAGAAGCGCGCGGACACGATGCTCGAGGAGCTCTTTCTGTCGATGTTCGAGGAGATCGACACCGACAAGCTCAAGAAGGAAGTCGCCGCGCTGCGCGCACGCACTCCCGACTTCGCGCCTGCGCTGCACGCGCGGATGCTCACCCGCCGAACCGCCATCCGCTGCGCGGCAGCGGGCGCCGTGACCGGTCTGCCTCTCGGTCTGGCCGCGCTCGGAACGCTCAGTGCGGATGTGGCCTACCTGGTCTACCAGCAGTTCCGCCTGATCCTCGGCATCGCCACGATCTACGGCCACGAGCCCTCCGCGCGCGAGCGCTTCCACGAGGCTCTCTCGTGTCTGGCCTACGGATCCGGCGTCGGCGCCGGCAAGCACGGCATCGCCGCAATGCTCGGTTCCGCCGCGGTACCGGGTGGGATGCTGGCCGAGCAGATCGGCGCACGCGCCGTGCGCGAGAGGCTGGCCAAGATGATTCCCTTCGTCGGCGTGATCTCCGGAGGCGCGTTGAACTACGCGGCCGTCTACGCCGTTTCGCGCACCGCCATCCGCTACTACGACTCGCGCGTCGACCCGATCGTGGCCGACGAGATCTGGGTCGAAGGCGATCGCGAGCACGCCTGATCGAGGGCGCGGAGCGCGGCGTGCCGGCGCGGTGCAGTGGCGCGCGGGAGTGAAACCGGTTCCACTTTCTCCACACCCTTCGGCCCGCGTTCCAGCGCCTCAACCATGGAATTCACCCTCAGGGTGCGCGGTTTGCGGCCAGTGACTACGATGCCGAAATTCGAATACGAATCGCAAACGGAGGGCAACTCCGCGTTCTTCGAGCGCCGCCGCCTCCGTCGTGTTCGGATGATCGTGGAGCTCACGCTGAACCTGATCAGCAGCGACCGCACGGTCTCCCATCGCGAGGCCCGTTGTCTGGTCGATTGCGCCCGCAAGGCCATCATCGAGCTCTTCCCCGGCTTCGACGAGCGCTATCAGTGCATCGTGCAGCCTCACTTCGACCGCGTGCTCCGTCAGCGCTGGCCCAACGAAGAGCTCCATTTCACCGACCCGCGCGAGCTCGTGAACTGAACGGATTCCGCGGCCCTGTCACTGCCGCGGACGCTGCGCAATTTCCCACTTCTCGATTCCCGGAAACGCCGCGCGTCGCGCGAACACCAGCGCCGCCTCATCCTGGGCGATGAGCGCCCACCGCGCACGCGGCCAATAGGCGAGCGAAGCATCCATGGTGGTGGGCTTGCCTGTGCGGCCGTCGATCACGTTCAACACCGGCCGGTACTCTTCGACGGCCAGGTCGATCCTGTAGTTGCGCAGCAGCGCGCTCCACTTCCGTTGGTCCTCGCGCGCGGCCTGCCATTCGGGGATGAATTGGCGATACAGCTCATTCCGGCCATCCGTCAGCACACGCCGCTCCGGATAAAACGACCAGATCAGATAGCCACCGAACTGGTCGGCGTTGTAGATGTTTCCCGCGAGGCCGGTGCTCTGCAAGCGAGCCACCGCCGCGATGGGAAAGCGCTCCGGCGGCACGCCCAGCCGGTGATCGGTGCCCATGGCCACCATGAGCACGGCCAATGCGGACGCCACGTAGGCGAGCGCCGGCCGTAAGGCGGGGAGTGGGACGAGCAGCGGAAACGCCGCGAAGAAGAGCGGCTGGTTGCGAACGTGCCGCACGGCGAGAAACGCGAACATTGCCAGCAACGCCAGTCGCCACCAATCGCGCGAAGGCGCGAGAGCGAATGCCGCGATGGCCAACGCCATGACGACGTACAGAATGGGGAAGCGCGCCGGTGCGCTGGGCAACCACTCGGCGTTCACGAAGCCGCCGCTCTGCACGAATGCGGTCAATCGAATCGGCGCGAGGATCGCCTTCCATCCGTGCGGGTTCACCAGCAAGGCCACCGCGCACAGCACCCCTCCGCCCACCCGGGCCGCAACGCGGGACGCCGCCGGGCCAGCGGTCGGGGACGCCGGCGCGCCGAAGGCGAGCACGGGCGCGAGCAACGCGGATGGATGGATGTTGATCCAGAGCACCGTCAGCAATGCGCGGAGGGCGAGCGAGGGAAGGGCCAGCATCAGCACGACCATCAGCGCGGCCACTCCCGAGGGCCGCAGGTCGAGCAACGGCATCGCTCCCGCAAACCCGATCGCGCTGGCCAGCAGGGCGCTCGGTTCATCCCCATTGCGCCGGGCCGCCAGAAACGCAATCGTGAAGATCAGCGCGGCCAGCAGGCCGCGCAGCACGGAGAGGCCCCGCAGCCCGACGACCTGATGCGCTCCGTGCAGCACCGTCTCATAGAGCCACTCGCCATCGATCCAGGGCGCCCGCTCGCTGGCCAGCGCGAACGGATCGGTCAGAGGGAGTGCGCGGTGCTCGACGATCCAACGTCCCGTCGCCAGTTGCCAGAAGAGGTCATAGCTCCGAATGGCACCGAACGCTGCCAGCCCCATCGCCAGGAACAAGGCCATCGGAAGCAGTCTTCGCACGCTGCGAGTTTATCCCGGCCGCAGCATGAAGCCCTTTGCGCTCGCGCTTACTTCAGGCGCGCCAGTTCCACGTCGCCGTTCACGGTCACGATCTTCAGTTCGTGCTGACCGCCGTTCACTTCGCCTGACACACGGCGGCTGCCGGGATTGGAGTGGATGCTCAGGGGGAAGGACGCTTCGAAGTCTCCGTTGACCTGGGAGAGGTTCACGGTGAAGGACGCGGTCTGGGGCAACGTTGCTTCGACGCCGCCATTCACGGTCTTGAACCGCGCACCGGCAAAATCGCGTGTGAAGGTTGCCTTGACCCGACCGTTGACGGTCGTGGCCTGCAACTCATGCGAGCCCGCGGTCTCCACGTCGATGGAGCCGTTCACGGTCGAGGCATCGGTCTCCCCGTCGATTCCCTTGGTGGCGATGCGACCGTTGATCGTGCTCGCGGCCAGGGAAACGGTTGCCGGCATCTTGAGGACGTAGTCGATGCGCATGTCGTCATCCCCGAAGATCACACCCCAGCGCCAGCCTCTGTGCTCGCGCTGCTTGCGACCGATCCGCAGGGTATCGCCTTCGACGACGGTCTCGAACAGGCCTTCGTTCTCCTGGCCTTTCTTGACGTCCAGGTCGCCTTTGGCGGTGGCCAGCAGCGAGATCTCGCCGGAAGTCGAAGCCTCGACGGTGATGCTGCCATCGACTTCGAAGACTTTCACTTCGCGGATGCCCGCGGCCGGCCAGTTTCGGGTGATCGTGGCGTGCGACTCGTTGGAGGCGCGTCGTTCCGCTCGGCAGCCGCCGGCGACGAGCGCCACGGCCAGAATCAGGTAATAAAGGTTGCGGTCAGCCCTGTTCATACGACACCTATAGCCCGTTTTACGGGAAGGACCGGCCGAGGTTTCATGAACGACAGCTCCCAGACGAAGCTCCTCCGCATCGCGGCCTTCCTCGTGGATGCCCTTTCGATCTCCATCGTCCTGGTCCTGCCGGCCTCGGCCATCAGCTACGGCATGACCTGGACGGGCTCGCCCAAGGGGATCCAACTGGTCTGGTGGGGCGCCCTCGGCGTGCTGATGCTGGCCATGCTCCTGCGTGACGGCTTTCACGGACGTTCGATCGGAAAGCATCTTCTGGGCCTCCGCCTGGTCACCCCACGCGGCGAAGGCATCGGCTACTTTCGCTCCCTGATCCGCAACCTCCCCCTGGTCATCCCCGGCTGGAACCTCCTCGAGCTGATCCTGGTACTGGCGGGAAGCCGCCGCACCGGAGACCGCATCGCGCGAACGAACGTCGCCGAGGAGTGAGTTCCTGGTTTGGTTGCTGGTTGCTGGTTGCTGGTTGTCTGGGGTGTTCGGACCTCGACACGATGGGAGAAGCTCGCACCAGATCTTGTTTTGTCGCATCTCGAGAGGCCATCTTTTTTCCGCGTTGCACCCCAAGCAACCAGCAACCATCAACCAGCAACCATCTCGTAGCTGAGCCGCAGCTCCACCAGCCGAGCGTTGAAGGCATCCACTTGCGAGGCGCGGACGTCGAAGAAGAACTCGTTTTCCTCACCGTAGCGTTGGTCGGCGAGGAGTACGTCGGGAGGCTGAACGAGCCGGTAGACGTTGCTGATCGCATCGAACGGGACGATGACGCGCACGCGCGCATACAGGTAGCGATCGACAGGCATGGCCAATCGCAGCGCCTCCGCCGCGGTGTCCCGATACGCGCGGGAAAGGCCTCCGGTGCCGAGCTTGATCCCGCCATACCAGCGCACGACGATCACTCCGAGGTCGTGAAACGCGGCTCCTTCGATGGCGGCGAGGATGGGTCTGCCCGCCGTGCCGGATGGCTCGCCGGCGTCGGAGTTGCGCGTTCGCTCTTTCGCGAAAAGGCGAAAGGCCCAGCAGTGATGCGTGGCGTCGAAGTGCTGCTTCTGCGCACGTGTGAGCAGCGTGAAGAACTCCTCCTCCGTCGTCATCGGAGAGGCGATGCCGAGGAACTCCGAGCGCTCGATTTTCTGCCGATACTCGACCGGCGCTGCGATGGTGCGGTAGTGATCGGACATGGTTGAGTGCTTCTTGAACCTTCGGTTGCTCCGTCGCTCCTGTGGAGCGGTGGACTTTAGTCCACCGGGCACTCGCGCTGCGTGTACCGAAGCCGGGTGCGGCTCTTGGGACGACCGTGACTAGAGCCGAATCCACTGACATCACCCGACGGCAGAGGGGACGTCCTCGCGAGAGCCTCGGTAGACTAAAGTCCACCGCTCCACTGGCACGGGGGCGTGTCCGTGCTCCGTACTATTGACCTCGAATTTCTTCGCGCGACACGCAGATCTTCACGGCGGCCGAGAAGCGCCAGCGGCTTCGGTTGCCCAGCTCTCTCTGTGTCTCCGTGCCTCTGTGGTGAACGTCCCCCTCTTACCCACCCGCGCGATACGCCGACACGTTGCGATTGTCGCGGAGGAAGAAGCGCAGCGGCCAGGCCGCGGCGTCGCCGGAGTTGTCGATTCCGATGCGAGGGGAGACGGCGATCTCCTCGTCGGTCACCTCGCGGTCGCGGGGGCTCAGCCAGAGGGACGTTCCGCGAAGACTCTGGCCGTCGAGCCGGCGGTCGATGTCCAGGGCCATGCAGATCTTTCCCGGACCGTTCATCAGCTCCCACTCTTTCTTCGCCTTCGGCCTCCGCTCGCGCATGACCTCGATCCCGCGCAGCGGTTCCGCACCCCGCAACAACACCGCCTCCGCCAGGTCGGTCTCCGCGGTGACGACGTTCAGACACCAGTGCATCCCGTAGGTGAAGTAGACGTACGCATGCCCGCCGGGCAGGTACATCGAGGCGTTGCGCTCGGAGCGCAATCCGCGCCGTGCGTGCGAGGCCGCGTCATTCGCACCCAGATAGGCCTCCGTCTCGACGATGCGCGCCGCGAGCAACGGGCCCTCGTCGAGCCGCCGCCACAGTACGCATCCGAGCAACGCCCGCGCGACCGAAACCGTGTCGTGCAGGTAGAAGGAACGGGGGAGCTTGCTCATGTCGGTTCGAGAGCCGGCGGCGCCAACTGCAAGGATCACACGCCCAGCCGAGCTCCCTTGCGGTGATCGAGATCTTCTTCCCGCACGTGCCGGCCGATGAGCCGGAGCAACTCCGCGTGCACGCCAGGCGTGGCGCCGAGGATGTTGCCGCGGTCGAGCCAGCGTTGTCCGCCGGAGAAATCGCTCACCACCCCTCCGGCCTCGGTGACCAGCAACGCGCCGGCCGCGACGTCCCAAGCGGCCAGGTGCATCTCGAAGAAGCCGTCGAAGACTCCCGCGGCGGTGTAGGCCAGGTCCAACGCGGCCGAGCCTGCGCGCCGTACGCCCTTCGAGACGCGGATGACGTCCGTGAAGATGGCAACGTACGGTGCCACGTACTCCTGCGCCCGGAACGGGAAGCCTGTGGCCAGAAACGACCCCTCCACCGTCGCCTGCTGCGAGATGCTCATGCGTGCACCGTCGCGGAAGGCTCCCGCGCCCAGTTGCGCGGTGAAGAAGAGATCCCGCAGCGGCTCGTAGACGACGCCGGCCACAGTCTCCCCGTTCTGGCGCAGGGCGATGGAAATGCTCCAGAAGGGGAAGTGCTGCAGATAGTTGGACGTGCCGTCGAGCGGATCGATGATCCACGTGCGGCCGGAGCTCGTGGCCGCGGACATCCCGCTCTCCTCACCGAGAAAGGCGTCGTCCGGACAGTGCTCGCGAATGGAAGCCATGATGGCCGTTTCGCTCTCGCGATCGGCGGTGGAGACCCAGTCGTTGCGCGCTTTGAGGTCCGCGTCGTCTTTGCCCAGGGTTTCCCAGTAGCGAAGAAGGATCGCCGCCCCCCGCCGCGCCGCCTCCTGTGCGATCTCGATGTCGTTCATCCGGGCGGGATTGTAGTCCTGCCGGCATGGTCCGCGGCTGTGATTGGCCACGCCGGGTTTCATTTGAGCGGATCGTCGGGCGGCGGGGAAATGGTCATCCGGGGTCGTCCAACAATGCAGTCCGCCAAAACTTCGTCGCCTGCAATGGCCCGACAGACGTACGATGACAAGACTCGTCCAGAGCCGAAACCCAGGAGTTCCAGAATGAAAGTCCATTTTTCGTTTTGCGCGTTGGTGTTGCTGCTTTCCACAACCTCGTTCGCGTCATCCCCCAAGACGCTTGCGGAGGCCGGTCTCGAACCGGCTCCGGAGCAGATGTACCTCCGTGAGGTGGTGGGCGACACGATGACCTGCCGGCTGGCCACGCGCTCCGAAGCGGCCAGCCTGCAACGCAGCTCCGAATCGATGCACGTCATCTACCCGGGGCCGGGACAGCGGTCCCTTTCCGCGGGCCTGCAGATCACGTTGCGGTCGACGACCCAGCTCGACGGATTTCCCGCCGCGCAAGCCGCTTTCGTGCGCGCGGCGCAGGTCTGGGAAGGCAAGATCACGAATCCGGTCAGTGTGACCATCGACGTTGATTTCGGCCCGACCCGCTTCGGGACGCCGTATCCGAGTCCGAACATCCTCGGCTCGACGAGCGGCGCCGCCTACTACGTGAACTACCCGGCGGTCCGGAGCGCGCTGGTGGCCCACGCCGACAATGCGGCCGAGACATCGCTCTACAGCCTGCTCCCGAACGGGACGGTTCCCACCGACATCGGCACCGCCGCGCGCGTCATTGGACCTTACATTCAGTTGAAGACGCTGGGCTTCAATGTTCCGGACACGACCCTGCCTTCCGTCGGATTCAACTCGGCGTTCAACTTCGACCTCGATCCCACAAACGGGATCACGCCCGGCCAATACGATTTCGACGGCGTGACCGTGCATGAGATCGGACATGCGCTCGGCTTCGTCTCGCAGGTCGGCGCGAAGGAGCTCGATTCCGGTCTCGAGGTGGCTCCCACCATCTTCGACGTCTTCCGGTTCCGTCCGGGAGTGGCCTCGGGCGTCTTCCAGGCTTCGCAGCGTCCCATGTCCTCGGGCGGATCCCACGTGCACTTTGCCGGTGGCGCTTCCATTCAAATGTCGACAGGCCGTCCCGACGGGACCGGCGGCGATGAACAGCAGTCCAGCCATTGGAAGGACGATACGGACGGAAACCCTCTCATCGGTCTGATGGATCCGACGGTCCGGTCGGGCTTCCGCGCGACACTGACCCAGACGGACCTCGACGCCTTCGCCATCATGGGCTACGCGATCGGAACCTCCGGCCCGGTCACCCCCACGGCCCCGACCGGGCTCACCGCGACGGCCACATCGTCCACGGTGATCCGGCTGAACTGGACCGACAACTCCAGCACTGAAACCGAGTTCCGAGTCGAGCAGAAGAACGGCAGCGGAACCTTCGTCGACATCGGCGGGGCCGCCGCGAACGCGACGCAGATCAACGTGACCGGGTTCACGGCCGGCCAGACCGGCACCTTCCGCATCCGCGCCCGCAACGGCTCGGCAGACTCGGGCTATTCGAACGAAGCCAGCGCCACGACGCCGGGCAGCGGAGGCGCCTGTACTCCCAACGCGACCACCGTCTGCCTGCTCAATGGACGCTTCCGCGTCTCCATCAATTACGTGAATCCGTTCTCCAACCCACCCAACCAGCCCGGCACGTTCCTCGCCGCGCGCTTGTTGGAGGGAGTGCAGAACCCCGACACCGGGCTCTTCGGCTTCAGCAGTGCGCAAGCGGTGGAAGTGGTCGTGCGCATCCAGGACACGCGGCCCTTCGCTCCGCGCTTCGACCTCTACTACGGCGGCATGACCGATGTCGGCTACACGGTGTCGGTGACCGATACCGTGAGCGGGACCAGCCGCCAGTACGTGAACACGGTGGGGACGGTCGGCGGCGGCGTGGATCGCAATTCGTTCCCCGCCAGCATTCTCGGCACGCCGGATCGGATCATCACCTCCAGTGGGCGCGACAGCTTCGAGGACGTGATGGCCACGGGACTGAAAGGAATCAGCCGGCCTGTCCCCACCAGCCGCTTCGCGCGTAAGACGGTTGGCTTGGTGGCTCCCGCTCCTGAAGCGGTCATGGTCCCCTTCAAGAATACCGATCTGCGGGCAGCGGGCACGGCCGGTGGCGGCAATGGCGGCTGCAGCGAGGTCGAGCCCAACGACACCATCCTGCTCGCGGACACGCTGACGCTCGGGGTTCCCTGCACCGGCTCGGCGGCCTCGACGGACTCCGGCACGTACACCATCGACTACGACAGCGGCCCCGACGGCAAGATCCATGACGTTTTCAAAATCACCACGGGAGCCACGGGCCCGGTGACGGTGAACCTCACCTTCACCAACGGCAGCGCGGATCTGGACGTGTTCCTCTTCGCGGTCTCGGGCTCGTCATTGACGACCCTCGGCTCGTCGACGGGCACCAGCACGACCGAATCGTTCACCACCGGCTCCATTGCGGCCGGGACGTACTACATCGGCGTCTCCGCGTACGACGGCTCCTCGCCGTACACGCTCACGGTCAACGGTTCCGCACCACCGTCCGGTCCGGCCGCACCTTCGGGCCTCACTGCGACGGCCACGTCCTCCTCGGTGATCCGTCTCAACTGGACGGACAATTCCAACAACGAGACCGAGTTCCGCGTCGAACAAAAGAACGGCGGCGGAACGTTCGCCGACATCGGCGCCGCCGCCGCGAACGCAACGCAGATCAACGTGACCGGCTTCACCGCCGGCGCGACCGGAACGTTCCG
Organism: Acidobacteriota bacterium; assembly: GCA_039932995.1. Lineage (GTDB taxonomy): Bacteria > Acidobacteriota > Thermoanaerobaculia > Gp7-AA8 > Gp7-AA8 > QHVT01. The sequence continues at coordinate 14,119 of JBDTOZ010000151.1, forward strand.
CATCCGCGCCCGCAATGGGTCCGGCGACTCCGGCTACTCGAACGAAGCCAGCGCCACGACCTCCGGCGGCGGTGGCGCCTGCGTGGCCAATTCCACGACGGTGTGCCTGCTGAGCAACCGCTTCCGCGTGGCCATCGCATACGTGAACCCGTTCTCGAATCCGCCCAACCAGCCCGGCAACTTCCTCGGAGACCGGCTCCTCCAGGGAGTGCAGAATCCCGACACGGGTCTCTTCGGCTTCAGCAGTGCCTTCGCGGTGGAAGTGGTCGTACGCGTGCAGGACACCCGTCCCTTCGCGCCGCGCTTCGACATCTACTACGGCGGTATGACCGACGTCGGCTACACCGTCACCGTGACGGACACGCAAACCGGCACGGTGCGCCAGTACAACAACCAGGTGGGCAAAGTCGGCGGCGGGGTCGATCGCACCTCGTTCCCGGCGAACTGAGCCTCTGAGACGGCGGGCTCTTCGGGGCCCGCCGTCTCGATTTACCCCTGAATCCTCTCCCTTCGTCCCTCCAGGGCCGACGCTCGTCCTGACTGGCCTCCCAGCGGAATTTGTGACCGTGGACCGATCTTATTTGTACCCACAAAGTCAAGGTCCAGTTCCACTGACAGCCCTGGGAGGCCACCATGATCGTCCGCAAGGCGTTGAGCCGTGTCTTTCTGTTCACTTCCGTATTGCTGATGCCGCTCCTGGTCGAAGGCCAGGCGCTGCCTTTGGCTGCGCGGAAGCTCACTCTCGATCCTTCCGCGGGTGCGTTCGTCGTCAGTGACTTGAACGGGACGCCTTCCTGCCGTGCCGCGGACCCGGTGGAAGCGGCGGCCATCAACCGGGCACACGGTGTACCGCTGCACGTGTTCGGCGAGAACAAGGGCCGGATCCAGACGACGGCCGCGCCCGGTCTGAACATCATTCTGCGGGGGACGGCTCAGCTCGAGGCGAACCCTGTGGCCAAAGCAGCTTTCGAGCACGCGGCAGAGATCTGGGAGAGCCGGATCACTTCGCCGATCACGGTCTACGTGGACGTCGACTACGGCACGACGTTCTTCGGAACCGCGTTCACCAGCGCCGATGTCATCGCCGCCACACGCGGTCTGAATTACATCTACCCGGAGGGCACCTATCCGGAGTTGCGAGAGGTCATCCTCGACCATGCGGACAATGCGGCAGAGCTGGCGATCTACAACGCACTTCCGCTCGGCTCCATCCCCACCGACAAAGGCAACACTACGCGCTTCGGAGCTTCTTCGATGCTCCTGCAGGCGCTGGGCGTGTTCGAGGCGACCGCCGACCCCAACGATCCGGACGGCGCACCGAGCATCGCCTTCAATTCAGCCTTCGTCTTCGACTTCGATCCCAGCGACGGCATCGCACCCGGCAAGACCGACTTCGAAGGTGTGGTCGTTCACGAGGTCGGACACATGCTCGGCTTCAGCTCCCGGGTTGGCGCGGGCGAGCTCGCCAATGGCCAAGACATGCCTTCCATCCTGGACATGTTCCGCTTCCGGCCCGGCGTCGACACGGCTTCCTTCGGCACGTCGCAGCGCATCCTGGCCTCGGGTGGCGATGCCGTCTTCTTCGCCGGCACCTTGCCGTTCGCACTCTCCACCGGACGTCCGGACGGGACGGGCGGCGATGACCGCCAGGCCAGCCACTGGAAAGACGATGCTCTGGCAGGCGGAGTCCGGATCGGCATCATGGATCCGACCCTCGGCAAGGGAAGGCGCACGGAGCTGACCGACAACGACCTCTTCGCCTTCGGCATGCTCGGCTACACCATGAGCACGGATGTCGTGACCCCCACCCCTGTCGTCCCCACCGCTCCGACGGCTTTGACCGCGAACACCCTCTCGCTCTCTTCCGTGCGACTGCAGTGGACCGACAACGCCTCGAATGAGACTGAGTTCCGCATCGAACGGCGCAGCGGCAGCGCCTCCTTCGTGGACGTCGGCCAGGCGCCGGCAAATGCCACGTCTTTCGACGTGACCTCGCTGGCCGCGGGGACGCAGTACACATTCCGTGTGCGTGCGCGCAACGCCGTCGGTGACTCCGCCTATTCGAACCAGTCGTCAGCCACCACCAACATCGCCGCCGGCCCATGCGTCGCGAACGGCACGACCGTCTGTCTGCTCAACGATCGCTTCAAGGTGGTCATCGACTACGTCAACCCGTTCTCCAATCCGCCCAACCAGCCCGGGACGTTCCTCACCGCGCGCCTGTTGTCCGGCGCGCAGAACCCCGACACGGCGCTGTTCGGCTTCTCCAGCGCGCAGGCCGTGGAAGTGGTCGTACGCATTCAGGACACGCGTCCCTTCGCGCCCCGCTTCGACGTCTACTACGGCGGCATGACCGACGTCGGCTACACGGTGACCGTCTCGGACACCCAGACCGGTGTGACGCGCCAGTACACGAACACGGCCGGCAACGTCGGCGGTGGAGTCGATCGCACGTCGTTCCCCACGAACTGAGCTCGAAGGCGGCGGGCTCCTCCAGCCCGCCGCCTTACGCGCTTGACCTGTGAAGGACGGCAGGGCGCTGAGGGAAGCCTCTGTGGAGCGGTGGACTTTAGTCCACCGGGCACTCGCGACGCGCGTGCCGAAGCCGGGTGAGGCTCTCGGGACGGCCGTGTCGGAGCCGCGTCCCGTGATGCCGCCGCGACGGCAGAGGGGAAGTGTCTCGCAAGCGCCTGGCAGGCTAAAGCCTACCGCTCCACAAGCACGCCTCCCGACCCGCGCGATCCCGATCTCCAGCGGAACCCGCCCGGCTGCTATGCCCTGCGTCCAGCCCGAAATCAGCCCATGAATTATCAAGTTAGCGCGCATGGGCAAGATGCCTGCGGCCCATTCACACCTTTCCACACAGCCTCTCTTCCGTTACTATCTCCCGCCTCCAATGAGTATGAGAGGTGGTCGTGCGCGCGGTGGCCCTGCTGCGCCCGTCGAGGCGAGGAGCTTCGGATGGGACCACGCCCTGATCGCCACGCTGCGGCACTGTTCTCTTCCGTGGGATGAAGACGTCGCGGCCACTCCACTCTCCGATGTCCGGCAGCTCGGAGCGCGCGACCGGCTTTCGCTCCTCGGCCAGCTCGCGGCCCACCAGGCTTTTCTTCAGTTCGCCGGGATCGCCGATGGTGAGCTCGATCCCGCCGACTGGTCCGTGGTGCAGAAGCGAGGCAGCGACCTCCGGCTCGTGCGGGTGGCCGCCCGGCTTTGCGATCCGTCTGTCGCTCCTCCCGTGCTCACCATTGCCCAGCAGTTCGCCGAACACGTCGGCACGACGCTGGACGTGCTCGGGCAGTCATGGGCGCGCGCCGACGCGATCTACGCGGAAGCCTATGCGCGTCTCAGTCGGGACGTGGCGGCAGATCTTCGCTGGTTGAAACGCAGCGCGTGCGGCTCGATCGCCTCGCCCGGGCCGGAAGCGTTGCGGGCCCTCGACCAGGGGCGCTACGGAATCGCGGAGGAAGAGTGCGCGGAAGTGATCCAGCGCTTCGCGAACCTCGATGGCTCCTTCCGCGCCATCGTGTTGCGCGGTGCCTCTCCGCTCGAACGCTATTCCGCTCTCGGTCCTCTGCTGAAGGAGCGCACCGTGGAGCCGGCCGTCGCGGCCGAGCGCATCCTGGCCACCACTTCTGCGGAGCGACCGGTCTTCGTCGTCGTCCAACCGCACGCGTTCGATGAAGGCTCGCGCCGCGTCGTGGAGATCCTCTCGCGTGGCGGCCATGGCGTCTGGCTGATTCCGGGAGAAGAAAACGCGCTCCCCGCGTCGCGACCCTTCATCATCGCGCCGCGCTTGGAGGCACGGGCAACGCTGCAGCGCACAGGGATCGATTTCACGGCTTTCGCGGACGCGCCCGCGTTCGCGTCCTATCTCGCACATGGGGAAGTGCCTGCCGCGGCCATCGCCCTGCCCGCACTGGCCGAGCCTGCGCGTTCCTACATCGCGGCGCTGGCTTTGCTCGGCACGACCATTCCGGGCGAGCTGGCCCGGCGTTTCCTGGCCGACTTCCTCTTTCACGGCGTTCTGGGCGATCTGGCCGTGGACGGCCTCACATCCATCGTCGGTGATGCCATCGTCTTCGCCAGCGATGTCATTCGTGACGAGGCCGCACGGCTGGTGCCTGTCGCCTCGCGCGGCGCCATCTGTCGCGTGGCGGCAATGCACGCACGCGGCCTGGACGCGGCACTTCTCTGGCTCGACGCGGGTGAGCCTGCGCTGGCCGCAGCCGTCCTCGAAGAAACCGATTGGGTGGACGCCGAGCAGACGGTGAACGCCTTTCGGCGCGTGCCGCGGTCGCTGCTGACACCCGTGCTGGCCTCGCGCTATGCCCATGCCCTCATCGAGTGCGGACGCTATCGGGACGCGCGTGACGTGGCGCCGGGGGATGAGCTCGTGCTGGCGCGCGCGGAGCGGCGCATGGGCGACTACGCGACGGCACTGCTGCGGCTGGAGCGCCTGACACCATCCTTCGAGGTCACGCTGCTGCGCGCCGAAGTGCTGCGCCTGCTCAATCGCGATCCGGAGGCGCTGCGCGAACTGGCCCGTTGCGGGCCTTCGTCCGAAGAGGAGCGCGTACGATTCGACTACGAGCGCGGCCTTCATCTGGCGGATGCCAGTCTTCCGGAGGATCACTACCTGGCCGCTCGTCTGGCCACCTACCGGACCGACGATTCCGACGAGGCGGCCGCGCTCGCGCGCTTGTCGCACGCCCGTGCCCGGGTGATGACCGAGCGAATCGACGCGTCGCTGGATCTGGTCTTCGCCACCTTCTCGGCCGGACGCTGGGACGAAGCGCGCGCGCTTGCGGTGCAGGCGCTGCAGGAAGTGGAGGAGACCCAGGGCGATCGCGCGGCGGGCGGCATTCTCTTCACGCTCGCGTATCTCGCGGCCGACAACGCGCAGTGGGCGCACGCGTCGCTGCGCATCGCACGCCTTCGCCACTTCTACAACGCCACGCGCGACGCGCTGCGGCTCGAGGAACTGCAGCTCCTCCACGCGCACCTCGATTTCTCGCGAGGACGCTTCGCCGATGCACGCCGCGAGGCCCGGGCCATCTTCGAGCATCGCCGTCTCCACGATCAGATTCGTGAGGCAGCCGCACTGATCCTCGACGAGCTCGATTGGATGGAGGGCGTGCGCTCCCCTCTCCGGTCGACAGGACGCGCCGGCAACCAGGAACTGCGAAAGAGACACGAGCGCATTGCGCGTTGCGCGCTGCAAGGCTGGGATGGATTCGCGTCGGCGGCCACGACGCACGACACCATGCCCGATCAGCTCTTCGCCTTTCGTGCCGCCGTCGCCGTCAAGGACTTCGCCGCGGCCACAACGCTGGCGGCGCGCTTCGGCATCGCCTTCGAAGTGGCCCCTTCTCCGGCCGACGTCGAGCTGCACGTCCTTCGCTCCGCATCGACCCGCGAGTTTCCGTTTGCCCCGCACGACTTCGATGTCTCGTGGTGCTTCGCGACGCGCAACCGCCTCGGCCAATGGAACGCCATCGGGTCGTACGCGCCGGTAAGGCACGACGAGGCCGGTCCGGACTGGATCGAGGCCAGCGAGCGCGAACGCGTCTATCTCGACGGATGTTCGCGCTGGACGGCGGATGGCCGCGCGGCCGTGGCGGCGATCTTCCACACTCGGTCCGAAAATCATCGTCTGCACCGCTTGCTGGAGCAGGAAGAGCGGGCCTCGCCCGCGGCCGCGGCCATCGAGGGGATCGTCGGGCAATCCCAGCCCATTCGCGAGGTCGAGTCGCTCGTGGCACGCGTGGCCCGCCGCGATGTCGCGGTCTGCATCCTGGGCGAATCCGGCACCGGCAAAGAGCTCGTGGCACGCGCCATTCATCGGCAATCCCCGCGCCGCCAGAAGACCTTCACCGCCGTCAACTGTGCGGCCCTTCCGGACAACCTCGTCGAGAGTGAGCTGTTCGGCCACGTGCGAGGCGCGTTTACCGGCGCAGACCGCGATCGCCCCGGTCTGATCGAGACCACCGATGGAGGGACGTTGTTCCTCGACGAGATCGGCGAGCTGCCGCTGCCGGCGCAGGCCAAGCTCCTGCGCTTTCTGCAGGAAGGTGAATTCCGCCGGGTCGGCGACACGTCCAATCGTTCCGCGGACGTGCGCATCGTCAGCGCCACGAATCGCAAGCTCGACACCGCCGTCGAGGAGGGGCGTTTTCGCGATGACCTGTATTACCGCGTGCGTGGAGTGGAGGTCCTGCTTCCGCCGCTTCGGGAGCGTGGGGCCGACATTCTGCTCCTGGCCTCGCACTTTCTCAGAGTGGAGCGCGACAAGCATCGCGCCGGGCCGGCGCTGCTCTCACCGGACACCGAGGCCATCTTCACCGCCTACCCCTGGCCCGGCAATGTGCGCGAGTTGCAGAATACGATCCGCGCGGCACACGCGATGGCCGGTGAGGCGAAGGAGATCGCCATCGAGCACCTTCCGGAGCGCCTCCGCGCCGTGGCACCATCCCGCGCCGTGGCCGGTTCTTACCAGGATGCGGTCTCGCGCTTCAAGCGCGACCTCATCGAGACCTCGCTCCTCCACGCCAACGGCAACCAGAATCGCGCCGCGGCCCTCCTGAAGATGTCCCGCCAGGCTCTCGCCTACCAGATCCGCGAGCTGGGGATCCTGGTGAAGTGAGG
>JBDTOZ010000152.1:0-3265 GCA_039932995.1 Acidobacteriota bacterium
TTGCTGGTTGCTGGTTGCTGGTTGCTGGTTGCTGGTTGCTGGTTGCTGGGGATGAGAAGCCATGTGAGGCGCGTTCTCCACTTCATGCGCAAGCGTCTCACGCCGCCCCTCGTCCTCGGCTACGTCTTCGTGATCGGCCTGATCGTCGCCTCGTTTGGGTGGCAGATGCTTCATGGCATCTGTCCGGTCCCCTAATCGGCGAAAACCACTTCTTCCGGCTGTCTCGCTCCTGTCAAGCGTCCACGGTGCGCAAGGCGCGCAGCACGCGGTGCCAACGGGCTCGCTCGAAGTACCAAATCAGCGCAATGATCGTCGGCAGCACCGAGAAGACGAGCAGCCAGCGGGCCACTCCCTCCACCTGCGGCGCGTAGCCGTACCGGATCTGGATGTCGAGGGCGATCGACTCGAGGTCGTTCATGAGCGCGCCTCCCTTGCCCTGGCGATACCAAGCCAGAAACTGGGCGTCGTGCCCGAGCCGCCAGGCGAAGAGGGTGCTGTGGATCTGGACGAAGAAGGCCACGAACGCCCCCAGCGGCCGCCCGAAGAAGGGATTGCGCCAGCCCACGCCGGCCAATGACTTGTAGAAGAGGATGCCGGCCAGGATGAACTCCGAGAGGTGCCCCGCCGCGGCCATGACCAGCTCGCGCCGCCATGGACTGATGACGATGAAGAGCCAGGACAGAAAGAGGGTGGCCACCAGGGCCACGCTGGTCTTGTTCTGGCGGAAGAGCCAGAGCAGGTATCCGAAGCCCGCTCCGATAGCCAGGACGATGGAGAGCTTGAACGTGTTGTAGTGGGTCAACCCGCCGCCGTAGACGAAGTCGAACGCGGGAATCGAGGGGTACCCGAACAGCCAGCCCGCGACGGCGTGTCCCAGCTCGTGAAAGAGCGTGACCAGCACCGACAACATGTATCGCGTCAGGGGAAAGGCGTAGACCACCGCGGCAGAGCAGAGTCCGAAGGCGAGGATCTTCTTTTCCGCAGGGCCGAGGCGGCCGTCGGCCACGCGCTCTTCTTCGAGGTCCACCTGTGCGGGTGGCACGAACAACCGCGAATGCGAGACCTTCGCAAAGATCACCCCGCAGCGCGTGCACTCCAGCATTCCGAAGGCCGCGGGATGTCCGCACTTGGGGCAGTCCACGTCGACGATTGTACGCGCCGGCAGTATGCTCGCCCGCATGTGGATGATCTACGGAGCCTACGGCTACACCGGCGACCTCATCGCGCGCGAAGCCGTGCGCCGCGGCCACAAGCCGATCGTGGCCGGACGCGACGCCGCCAGGACCGAGGCCCTGGCCCGCGAGCTGGGCCTCCCGTCGCGCGTCTTCGATCTGTCCCAACCCGACCTGAGCGGAATCAGCCTCGTGGTCCACTGCGCCGGTCCGTTCCTGCACACGTCGAAGATCATGGTCAACGCCTGCCTGGCTGCGGGCGTTCACTACCTCGACATCACCGGCGAGATCGCCGTCTTCGAGTCGGTCTTCAAGCGCGATGAAGAGGCCAAGAAACGCGGCATCCTGCTGCTTCCCGGAGTGGGCTTCGATGTCGTGCCGACCGATTGTCTGGCCGCCGCGCTGCACGAGCGCATGCCCGACGCCACCGAGCTCTGGCTGGCCTTCGCCTCCTTCGGCGGAGGCATCAGCCGCGGAACGCTGAAGACCATGCTCGAGGGCGCCGGCTGGGGCGGAGCCATTCGCGAGAACGGTCGCATCCGCCGCGTGCCGCAGGTCTTCGACGCGCGCCAGATCCCCTTCCCCTCCGGCCCCCGCTGGACGATGACCATCCCCTGGGGCGATGTGTCGACCGCGTACCGAACCACCGGCATCCCGAACATCCGCGTCTACTCGGCCTATCCGCGGAGCACGATCCGGCAACTGCGGCTCTTTCGCGGGCTGATGCCCATCCTGCGACTGCGGCCGATCCAACGCCTCGCGCAGAAATATGCGGACCGGAGGAGAGGTCCGGACGAAACCCAACGAGCCACCTCGCGCGTGGAGCTGTGGGGTCGCGTCAGGAACGCCAAAGGCGAAGAGGCCACGATGACGCACACGATGGGCGAGGGTTACGACTTCACCGCCCGCTCCGCCGTCCAGGCCGTCGAGCACGTCCTGGCGTCACCCACACCCGGCGCCATGACGCCCACCATGGCCCTGGGACGAACGTTCTGCCGCGCCGTCGGCGCTGGCGCTGGCGCTGGCGCTGGCGCGGATTGAGGATTGAGGATTGAGGATTGAGGATTGAGGATTGAGGATTCGCGCATGAAGACCGCCGCACTGACCCTCCTGCTGCTCGCCGGTTGTGCGACCACCTCTGTTCCCGCGCAGATCGATCGCGTCCTGGCCGCTCATCCGGGGAAGACCATCGCGGTGGCCTACACAGACCTGGCCAGTGGCGACACGCTGTTGCGAAACGAGCGGGAGCCCTTTCACGCGGCCAGTACGATGAAAGTGCCGGTCATGCTGGGGATCTACGAGGCGGTCACGCGCGGCGAGCTCCGCCTCGATCAGCCGGTGAAGGTGCGGAACGAGTTCGTGAGCATCCTGGACGGCTCGACCTTCGCGCTCGAGGCACGAGAAGACTCGGATGCCGAGCTGTACGCCGAGATCGGGCATGAGCTGCCGCTTTCCGAGCTCGTGCGGCGGATGGAAGTGCGCAGCTCGAACCTGGCCACGAACCTGGTCATCGAATTGATCGGCGCCCCGCGGGTCATGCGCCTGATGAAGGAGCTCGGTGCAAACGACATCCAGGTCCTGCGCGGCGTGGAGGATGACAAGGCCTATCACGCGGGAATGAACAACACCACCACGGCCCGCGATCTGATGCTCGTCTTTCGCACGCTGGCCGAGCACAAGGCCGTCAACGCGGAAGCCTCCACGGCCATGATCGAGATCCTGGCCGCACAAGAGCACAACGACGGCATCCCCGCGGGCCTCCCTCCCGGCACAAAGGTCGCGCACAAGACCGGTTCCATCACCGCCATCGCCCACGACGCCGGCCTGGTCTTCCGCCCCGACGGCACGCAGTACGTCCTGGTGGTCCTCACCCGCGGATTCGAGAAGGGGAGCGACGCCGAAAAAGTGATCGCAGAAATCTCGCGGATCCTGTGGAAAGGGCGCTTGCGTCGCTAGGCGCAGCCGATCGAGGAGCGCCGGCGTACTGCCGGCTGGCCCGCGGGCGTCTCGCCCGCGAGTCGTTCTTGCGAGAGCGGTGATTGCTACGCCTCGCGCGCTTCCCCCGCCCGGGGGCGAGGACGCCCCCCAGCCAG
>JBDTOZ010000153.1:0-4888 GCA_039932995.1 Acidobacteriota bacterium
ACATGAGACTCTTCAGGGTTTGGCTCGCGGTCGTACTCATCGTGGCACTGCAGGCAACTTCGCTCACGGCCTGCGCACATCCCGCGGCGCCCCCACCGCGGAAGCCGATCATTCAACTGGCCATTCTGCTGGACACGAGCAACAGCATGGACGGCCTGATCGATCAGGCCCGCACCCAGCTTTGGCGCGTGGTGAACGAGTTCGGGACCGCGCGCAAGGGGGGATTGATGCCCGAGTTGCAGGTCGCGCTCTGGGAATACGGCAACGACGGCCTGCCGGCCGAGCGGGGACACATCCGCCGAGTGCTGCCATTCACCACGGATCTCGACAAGGTCTCCGAGGAGCTGTTCGCGCTGCGCACGAACGGCGGCGAAGAGTACTGCGGACAGGTCATCGGCGAGGCGGTGAACGGACTGCAGTGGAGTGCGTCCGGCGAGGATCTGAAGGTGATCTTCATCGCCGGCAACGAGGAGTTCACGCAAGGCTCGGTCGATTTCAAGAAATCGGTGGCGGGCGCGATCGCCCGAGGAATCATCGTGAACACGATCTTCTGTGGCGACCGCGCGCAGGGGCTGGCCACGCAATGGGGCGCCGGGGCCACGATGGCCGAGGGACGCTACGTGTCCATCGATCAGAATGCCGAGGTCGCGGAGATCGCCACGCCCCAGGACGACGAGATCGCCGCGCTGGGCATGAAGCTCAACGAGACCTACATCGCCTACGGACGGAAAGGCTTCGAAGGGGCCGCGCGGCAGTCGGTGCAGGACAAGAACCTGGCCTCGAAGAAGGGCGCCAATGTCCAACGCCAGATCGCCAAGTCCTCGGCGAACTACACGAATGCCGAATGGGATCTGGTCGACGCCAAAAAGAGCGGCAAGCTCGATCTGGCCAGGGTCAAGGACACCGACCTCCCACCGGAGATGCGCGCGATGACCCTCCAACAGCGCAAAGACCACATCGCCCGGAGTGAGCAGAAGCGGATGCTGATCCAGAAGAAGATCGCCGCCCTCGACGGCGAGCGGAAGAAATACGTGGCCGCGCAACGGAAGAATCTGCCCGCCGCGTCGAGCACGCTGGACGAAGCGATCATCGCCGCAGTGCGCGAGGCCGGACGGAAGAGAGGGTTCGTGTTCTAGGCCGGCGAAGGTTGGCTCATCCGGACTGCGGCCACTTGAAGTGGCCGCAGTCCAAAGCAAGAACGTCGACGCCCGCTCACTCGCCCACGAAGAACACCGGATCGCCCGAGGCGTTGTCGACCATCGAGCCGTAGGCAAAGAGTTGCGCGTTGACGTCTCCCTGCACCGCCAGCGCGAAGGCGGAGGCGTGGACGTTCGGGAAGAGCGCGCTGACGGCGTACTGCATCTGCGCTCGCGCGGCGACCGTGACCGTGGTCCGTGCCAGCTCGGTCCCGGAGGGTGAGAGGACCATCAACGTGACGTTCTCGCTCTCCTCTCCGCCGTTGACGACGCCGACGTTCGAGCGGTACCCGGAATCGTTTCGCAGACCGGGAACGAACATCCGCGAGGAGAGTCCTCCGATCGGATCGATGGACTGGCCGAACGTGCCGCCGCTCTCCGTGGTCGTGTACGTCCGGCTCGTGACGACCGGACCGGTTCCGGAGCTCCAACTCACGAACAACGCCCCGCTGCCCGACGCCTGATTGAAGGAAGAGAGGATGTCCTCGAGAACTTCGGTGTCGCGGCCACCCAGCGCGAGTGTTCGGTTGGAGGTTCCATAACGCAGGTTCAGCACCATCCGGTCCGTCGTCGGATTGAACAGCGTCACATCACTGCGCCAGAACGTGCCATTCGCTCCCGGTGCCCGTCCGACGACCGGGACGGTGAGACTGTCGCCGGAAGGCGCGGGGACGGCCTGGATGTAGATCGGGTCCTGCGTGGCGTTGTCGAGGACCGAGGCGTAGGCGCTGACCGCATCGTCGACCGGCGAGACGATGCGCATCGTCAAGGCGTCGTACGACTGCCCCTGGACTTCGGGGAACAACGACCCCAGAGACGACTGCTGGAAACTGTTTGCCCCGAGCTGCAGGCTCTTCGTGGCCACGGCCACACCTGCCCGCGTGAACAACGCCAGCGACGTCGCGACGGCGGTGGCGGCGCGATTCACGAGGCCGATGTTGGTGCGATAACTGGCGTCGTTCTCGATGCCGGTCACGTACAGCGTGCGAGCCAGTTGCTCGGACTGCACGCCCGGCACCGCTTGTCCGTAAGTCCCGGTTGGGCCGGTCGTGAACGTCCGGCTGGTGACCCGCAGTTGCGCGCTGCTGCCCGCGCTCACCGCCTCGAGAGTGACCGCCCCCGAACCGCTGGAGAGACCGAAGACATCCATGAGCGTGTTCGCATACGTCGCCGACTGTAGCGGAGCGAGGTAGATCGTGCGCGTGATCCGGCTGGGCAGGAAGACCAGCGTCACCGTCGCGCCCTCCAGTCCGGCATTCAACACCGTCAACTCCGTCCGCCACGACGTGCCGCCCAGACCGGCCGTCTGTGCTGCGGCGGAAATGAGCGTGCGATAGGGCACCACGGAGGTGACGGTGATCTGCCGCGTCGCCGCGCTGGAGCTGCCCGGCTTCGAGGCCGTCAGCGTGACGTTGTACGTCCCGGGAGCGGCGAAGCTGTGCGAGGGATTCACCGAAGAGGACGTGGTGCCGTCACCGAACGACCAGTTCCACTGCGTCGGAGAACCGGTCGAACGATCGGCGAACGTGACTTGCGTACCAGGCGTGATCGTCGTCGAAGAGACGTCGAAGGCAGCCATGACTGCCGTCGTGCCGGGCGTCGAGCCCGAGACCGTGACGCTCCGCGTGGACGCCGCCGTGGCGCCGTTGCGCGACACCGTCAGGGTGACGTTGTACGTCCCCTGCACCGAGTACTTCTTCGAAGGATTCTGCTGGCCGGAGGTGGTGCCGTCGCCGAAGCTCCAGGCCCAGCCCGTCGGCGCGCCTCCGGATTGATCGCTGAACTGGATGGTGTCGCTCGTGGTCGGATTCGCAGGCGTCCAGCCGAACTGCGCGTTGAGCGCGCCGCTGACCGTGACGATGCGCGAGGTCGATGACGATCCGCCCGAGCCCGACACGGTCAAGGTGATCGTGTACTGCCCCGACAACGGGTACACGTGTGCAGGGGCCGCGAGAGAAGACGTCACACCATCGCCGAATGACCAGAGACGCGAGGAGATCGAACCGCTGGACTGGTCGGTGAAGGTGAAGTTCGTCACGCCCGCCGTTCCACTGGCCGGCGAGACGGTAAAGGCTGCCACGGGCGCGGCGCCCACGGTGAAGGTCACCGTGTTCGATTGCGCGGAGCTTCCGGCGGAGTTGTTGGCCACGACATAGGCCTTGTAACTTCCCGCGGCGAGGGAGCTCACGCGCGCGCTCTTTACGTTCGCGCCGACGTCACCCGCCTTGACGAAGCTCCCGCTCCCCGCAGCCAGATAGATGGACTGGCTGGTCTCGTTGCCGGCGTTGTCGGTCCAGGCCAGATCGGCATTGCTGCTCGACACGCTCGCCGAAAGAGCGGAGGGCGCCGCCGGAACCTGCGGAGGCGGCGGCGTCGAAGACCCGTTCGGGTAAAGCCACCGCGCCGCCATCATGTCGTCGTCGCGCAAGGACGCGCCGAGACCGGTCACCGAGTAATACATGAGCGCGTTGGTGCTGGCGCTGTGGCCGAAGCCGAGCGTGTGCCCGAGCTCGTGCGCGACGATCTCCGCCAGCACGCCACTCCCGATCCCGTTCGCCGCCGAGACGTTGTCCTGAATGGTCAAATTCCCCTCGGTGATCGCATACGCGGTGATGGCACCGGCCGGATGGCTCGGATCCGCCTGGAACGTGGCCGTGAACGAGCCGCTGCCGCTCACCCCGTTGAACCCACCCTGCCCGACCACTCCGCCCGTGGCCTTGTTCCATGAGCCGCTGATCTCGTTGAGGGGATCGTTGAACAACACCTCGTTGTAGCCGTTCGGTCCGGACAGACCCTTCGGCGCGACCGGGAGCGCTCCGCTGTAGGAGTAGCGGATGTTGGCCTGGCTGTAACTCACCCAGACCGCCATTGCGGTCTGCAACTCGTTGACGCCGCCTCCCGAATATCCGGGCTGCGTTCCGCTGTGGTACCAGGCCGCGCTCTGTCCCTGCGCAAATTTCGCCCAGCGATAGACGCCCGGCTCGGAGATCAGCGTGAACTGGGCTTGCACCCGCCCGCGCGTGGCACCGCTGCTGAACGCGCCGGCCAGGACCGGATTCTCGATCCCGTACGACTTCCTGCCCGCCCGGCCCGCCAGCCGCTCTTCCACGAACGTCTCGAAGCCTGACGCATCGCGCTGGACGTTTCTCGCCTGAAGTGGACGGAGATCGCCGTCGAGCAGACTGACTTCGCCGGTGGTATCCGGACGCATCCAGAGACGCCGGCCGTCCAGCGCCTTCGCCTCACCGAACTTTCCCACGAATAGATCGACGACGCGGTAGCCACCGCCACGGGCCGGGTTGAGAAACAGGAGGACGTTTTCCCCTTCTGTGAAATCCGGGGTGCCGAAGACTTTAGTGATCCGCTCGCCGATGATCCCGCCTGGCTCATGCACGGTGATGGCGTCGGTGACGCTCCCCTTGATCGTGCGGGAGACGGTGATGACGGTGTCCGTCCAGATGGTGCCGTCGTGATCGACCGGAGTGGACGTGAGCACTGTGCCCTGGATGATGACCGGCGACTTCTCGATCAACTGCTCATCCGTGGGAAGGACGATCGTGGTGGCATGTACGGCGCCCGTCACCACCAGAATCAAGACACACGTCAGCCAGTACGCCCGGGACAGGATTGGGTTCAAATCAGGACCTCCGAAGTTATTCGGCTCAACGAACACTCTGCGAGAGGCCATTCCC
>JBDTOZ010000154.1:0-39524 GCA_039932995.1 Acidobacteriota bacterium
GGCGAGGACGCCGCACAGCCAGCCGGCGAGACGCCGGCGTTCCTTGGGTTGCGGCCACGCCGCTCTGTGCCTCTGTGGTGAATCCCCCGAAGAGTCATCGGCCGCAACATCACGCAACCACTCCAATGCGCCCAACACCATTCCGCACAGCGCGGCGAAAACGAGCCCGGACTGTAAAAGTGAGACGCGAAACTGGTGATCGAGCTTGTCCAATGCGCCAGCCGCCACCCGGGAGCCATAGTCTACGAAACCAGATCAGCCGGCCTCATGGTTGGCCTTCCGCCTCCTCTGGCCTCGACACCGAAGTGATCGACACGGCATCATCGGTCCGACGTGTGCGTGCCCGTCGCTGCGCTCGCGATGGTCGCTGAGGGACGTGTATCCAGCCACGCCTGAAACATGAGGATGCTCCAGAGACGTGCCGAGTGATCCTGCTTCCCGGAAAGATGGTCGGCCCAAGTCTTCGCCACGACCGTATTCACGAAGAAACCCTCCCGCTGAATCCGTTTGGGCGCGAGCAGTTCCTCGGCCCACGAGCGCAAAGGTCCACGCAGCCAGGATTGCAGAGGAACGCCGAAGCCCATCTTGCGACGCGCCAGAAGCGCCTCCGGAACATGTCGATGGAGCACCTGGCGCAATAGCCACTTCGAATGCCCGCCTCGAGTCTTCATGGCCATCGGCAGCCTCCACGCAAACTCGATGAGCCGGTGGTCGAGTAGCGGCTCCCGGGCCTCGAGACTGGCGGCCATACTCGCACGGTCGACCTTCACGAGGATGTCGTCGGGAAGATAAGTGACGAGGTCGTGATACATCATCCGCGATGTAGCGTCTCCGACATTGAGCCACTGTGTATCGTCCTCAGGTGTTACGCCGCCTTCCAAGAGCAAACCGTCGCCGGCGGCCCAATCAGAAACCAGACGGCGATACATCCCTTGGTAGTCCGAGGCGGTCATCACTGCGGCCAGCCGGTGAATCTTTTCGCCCGACGCTCGCGTTTGTAGCCGCGCCGGCAAGAAACGATGCAGCAGCCGAAAGGTCGTGTCATTCGCGGCGGGAGACCATGACCTCAGCTTGCGGGCGCCGAACTGTCGCAACCACGCCGGCATCCAGCCCACCGCAGACCAGATTGCGCGCCCGAACGCATAGCGGTCATAACCGCCGAACAGCTCGTCCCCGCCATCTCCCGACAACGTCACCGTGACATGCTGACGCGCCAGGACAGAGACCAGGCAGGTGGGGATCTGCGAAGCATCCGCAAATGGCTCGTCATAGATGAGGGCGAGTTTCGGAACGACGTCGAGTGCCTCGTCGGCCGTGACGTAGAGCTCCGTGTGGTCGGTGCCTAGATGCGCCGCAACCCTCGCTGCATAAGGGGCTTCGTCGTACGTATCATCCCGAAAACCAACGGTAAACGTCCGCACTGGTGTCCGGCTGTTCGCCTGCATCAGCCCGGCGATCAGCGAGGAATCGATGCCGCCGGAGAGAAAGACACCAACTGGAACATCGGCGACCATGCGTAGGGCGACGGAGTCGCGAAGTAGGTCATCGAGTCGATCGGTCGCCTCCTCGACACTTCCTGGAAACGGATTCGCCAACCCGTTCGTGGCAACGACACGTGGGCTCCAGTACTCGATGGTGAGCGTGCGGCCCGGTCCGCTAATCTGCAGAATCGTTCCCGGGCCAAGTTTCTTGATGTCCCGGTAAATGGAGCGCGGCGCGCCGATGTACTTGCGCTGCACGAGATCGGCCACGGCATTTCGATCGATCGTATCGGGGAAGTGGGGGTGCTCCCGAAGGGCCTTGAGCTCTGATCCGAAGAGCAAAGTGTCCTTGCTCCATCCGTAATAAAGCGGCTTCACTCCGATCCGGTCCCGGACCAGCGAGAGCTGGCGCTCCCGGCGGTCCCACAGGGCGATCGCGAACATCCCGATGAACTTCTGGACCGCAGCTTCGAGGCCCCACGCTTCAATCGCGGCCAGCAGGACCTCGGTGTCCGAGTGACCACGGAAGTCTTGTGACCGACCCTCCTCGGCAAGGGTGCGGCGCAGGCGCTCGAAATTGTAGACCTCTCCATTGAACGCGATCACGTACCGGCCGCTCGCAGACGTCATCGGCTGATGACCTTCAGGTGAGAGGTCGATGACGGACAGGCGGCGAAAGCCCATGGCCATCCCTGTACCAACATCCGACCAATCCCCCGCGTCATCCGGACCGCGATGCGCAATGGCGCCTGCCATTCGCCGGGCGATTCGCGTCAGGTCCTCAGAATTGCCTGTGAAAGACGGATCCCAGAATCCAGTGATCCCGCACATCAATCCCGGCCCTTGCGAAACACAAACTCATTGCAACCCAGTTTTCCACCGCACGTGACCAGCCTTTGTAGCGTGAAGCCCCGCTTGCTGTAATAGTCGAAGAGGATGTCAGGCTTCGCCACCTCGAATGGATACCCACCCACCCAGTCCACCACGTCGTGCCAAGGCGACATTCCCCGATTGCTGCGGTACGTGCGCCATGAATGTGATGGCTTGAAGCGCGTAAGATCGACGATCCACTTGAGGCCCCAGTAGAGGAGAAAGTAGGGTACGGTCAGGAGCAACTTCGTATTCCCTGGAAGGCGATTGTAAAGTCGCTTGACCCGTCTCCAGACACGGCTCATCCATCCCTGATCATTATAGATCGCGATGAACAACTGGCCTTCGGACTTCACGCAGGCAGCTACGTTCTCCAGGGCCTGCCACATGGCACCGGTGTGATGGAGGACTCCCCATGCGTACACGACATCGAACTTGGGGAGCGCTTCGAGAAAATGGCGGTCCAGCACCGAGCCGCGCTCGATCGTCCAGGAGGAGTCCTCCGGCAAGTACCGCAGCTTGAGCGCTCGAGTCGCTTCGACAGAATCCGCATCGTAGTCGAACGAATGCACCCTGGCGCCGAGACGGCGTGCCGCAAGACTGAAAAGCCCGCTTCCGCAGCCGACGTCCAGGAATGTCTTCCCATCCAGTGAAGGAACACTGAGCATCTCCATCAAAGTGTCACTGGCCCGAAGCACTCGACCTTCGTCGACGACGGACAGGAATTGCTGCCAGTTTCTGCCAAACTCAAATCGGTCGCCCATTGCTCATCCCCGTATTGAATCCGGAGCTCGAATCGCATAGTTTTCGCCGGCGCAGGAAGAACGCAACGATGCCAGGAGGGCGGCGACGACCCGGCGGCGGTCATCGGGAGCGGGAGCGTAGTGATTCGTGCGATTCATGAACGTGTCGCCAGATTCCAGTAAAACTCTTCATAACGCCGGACGATGACCGGGAGCGCGAACTCGCCGGCGACGCGTTCGCGAGCGGCTGTCCCGAGCCTTCTCCTTTGGTCTGCATCCATCAGGAGGAGTGAGGTGATGCCGAGGGCGAGGCCTTCCGTATCACCAGGACGCACGACGAGGCCGGTGCTGCCGACGATGGCTGCCGAATCCCCCACGTCGGTCACGACACAGGGGACGGCACAAGCCATTGCCTCACCGACGACGTTTGGAAAGCCTTCGGCGGACGATGAGCTCACCGCGACGTCGAATGCGGCCATCAGGCGGGCCGCATCCATTCGCAGTCCGAGCAAATGGACCCGATGCCGCAATGAGGGCGGAATCAGCTTGATCAGTGGATCATTCTCGAGCGTGACGCCCTTGCCGATCAGTACGAAATGCACTTCGGGATGCTGCGCAGCGACGATCGTCGCTGCACGGAAGAACAGCGCATGATCTTTCATGGGGTCGTACCTCGCCACCAGTCCCACGATCGGCGACTGCATGGACAGGCCCAGCTCTTCGCGTACGCTCCGTCTCGCATCAACGTCAGGGCGAAACTGCTCTAGGTCAAACCCGTTCGGAATGATCACCATCTTTCGAGCTGCATAGCCGAATCCCTTGTGGATCTCCTGCGCAGATTCGGAACAACAGATGATCCGAGCCGGGATCATCCTCGACAGAATTGCCGACAGCCGGATGAAGGCCACGGTCGTCCACTTCAGGTCGGAGAGGCCGTCGAAGGGACTGGCCCGAATGTTCCAGGCCACTCCCGACTTTCCAGCGAGCCGGGCCGCCACCCCGCCGATGACATCTGAGTGATACATCCATGTCTGGACGATATCCGCTTTCGACGATCGTATCCATCCAACGAGCCTGAGCAAATCGAGCGGCGCTCGAAACCAGCGGAAGTTCAAAGCCCTCACCGGGACCTCGAGAGCTTTCAATCGGTCCGCGATCAGCCCCGTATCGGTGAGCGAAATGACCTCGGACTCCTGAGCCGTGGTGCTCACGAGCTTGTAGAGCATCGATTCGGCTCCCCCCACATCGAGTCCCGTGATGATGTGCAGCACCTTGGGGCGCGCCCGGGCACTGAAGAAGGACTCGCCATCCGGGGCCATCTCTGTGACTTCAGCCAGCGGGCGGCTCCGTCTCGACGTCGGCGTCCGTGGTCTCCGGCGCACTTCGGTTCGAAATCGCGAGCGGGATCAGCGCCATGGTCACGAACAGCATGGCCCGCAACCGGAAGAGCGTCCCGTAGTTCGTAATGGTGTACGCGATCGGCACGACCACCGCGAGCAATAGCAGCACGAACCAGAGGATCGGGTTTCGGACCGTGGCCCCACGGTCCCGGCGCACCATGAAGACGAGGGCGACGATCACCATCAGGTCGAACACGATGGAGTCGAGATCGGTGAACCACCAAAAGCCCCGACCCCCACCCATCTGGAGCAGTCCCATCTCCCGGGATACACCGCTGGGGAGCAAGACCGCCGCCGCGCCTGCGAGAAGTCTGCCTGTGGTCGAGGTGGGCATGATGAGGACCCCTGTGCCTATCCCACCGGTCTCTTCTTCAGACTCGTTCCGCGGCGCAATGGTCGTCGCGGGCGCCGGCGAGAGAGTTGTTTCGTCAATGACGACGGGCGCAGGCTTTCTCCCGCCGGTCCCTTCTTCAGACTCGTTCCGCGGCGCAGTGGTCGTCGCGGGCGCCGGCGAGGGAGTTTTTTCTTCAATGACGACGGGCGCAGGCTTTCTCCCGCCGGTCCCTTCTTCAGACTCGTTCCGCGGCGCAGTGGTCGTCGCGGGCGCCGGCGAGGGAGTTTTTTCTTCAATGACGACGGGCGCAGCCTGTCTTGTTGCGACCGCAGGCGCGGAGTCTGGCGGCGTCGGGCCGGAAGAGGGCACCGGTTTAGCAGTTCGACCTTCCGGCGCGGGGCTCACAGAGATTCTTCGCGGCTGCGACCGATCTCTCGCAGGCTTGGCCTCGGGGCGTGGGGACTCTGCAGGAACGCTCCTGCGAACCTCCACGGCAGGGATGACCGATTGACCCTCCACCGGTGACACCGGACCCCGTCCCCGGGATGCGAGATCGGCACCCGCTTCAGCGTGGCCAGGCTTTGGCAGCGGCTCACCTTGGTCCGGTTTCGCCTCAGCGAAGTCACGCTCGCTCACTGGGCGCACAACAGGAACGACCCTACGGCCCTGATCGATTCGCGCCAGCGCCCCTCCTACACCGATGGACGTGGCACCTCCCGAGTTCTCGAACCCTTGCCGAGCTCTCTTGAGATCCTCGGCGACGAGATCCGCAGACAGCTCATTGCTGGTCGTCGATGCCTTCCATGGCATCAGCGCCTTCTGAACATATGGCGGTAGATAGGCCGACGCACTGATCACCAGCGACTGCGACAACAGAAAAAGAGTCACGACTCCGGCACCGAGCGCTCTCCAACGGTGCCTCGACATCACTGCCGTAATCAGGAAGAAGGCTCCCGAGGCAAACAGGACCACCAGCCCAAAATACCATCGGATTCCAGAGACCATGAAGAGCGCCGCGATCATCACCAGCGCAGAGCCAACGATGGCGCGGGGTGCGGGAGCTCCAAGCCAGCTGCGCTGCCAGGCTGCCCCCGCCGCGATCAAACAGACGATCAGAAACTGGAAAAATGTGTCCTTGAGCGGCTGCGTCGACCAAAGGATCGCCGAGGGGGACAGACTAACGGCCGCCAGCGCGATCAGGGCGGGAATCCGCGCCGATGGCACGGCCTTGAGCCACTTCAGAATGATCAGGCACATTCCCAGATACGACAGCAGGTTCACCAGTAAAGCCACGGATGCGGCATTGCCAAACAGCATTGTGAAGGTCGCCAGAGTCTGGACGTAGCTGACGGAGGCGCCGGTCCGATCATGCCTCACAATCATCGGCAGGCCGCCTTCGGCAAGTCGAACCGCCTCGCGAAGGTACCACTTGCCATCGGTTGCGAAGAACCAGTGGCCGTTGCCCATCTGTACCCGGCTGAAAATGGGGAGACTGAGCCAGGAGATCCAGAAGAGAATCGTTCCCGCGAATGCCCTCCCCACAAAGCCTACGAACACGAGGCCACGCACCCAACGATCGTCCGAACCGATGGCCCGCCACATTTTCCACAGGGCAAAGCCGGCGAGGATGCTCATGCCTGCCTGGATGAGTACCGTGATCATGAGGCGGTCTAGGTTGAGAGAACGAGAGTCGGCGGATCGTAGACGGGAGATAACTAACGTGTCAAGGAAAGGGCTCCCTCGACGCTCCGGAGAGCTTGTGACCACATGCCTTTGGGACTCATCACTGGTCTAGTGTCGCTTCAAGATTGAAAACGTGGGTGCTTTGCGGCGGCGGCGAGCCGTCTGCTTCGCCGCCGCTCCTCAACGATGAACCCGCATCGCTTCGTCGCGGCGTCTCGCATCCGGCCCACCGGCGCTCGCAAATCACCCACGCTTTCAACCTTGAAGCGACACTAGAGCCCACGTATCCGGGGCGGCACTGCGCTGCTCTCGCCAGGATCTTCACCGCGTGCTGGCGGACCGAAGGGCGAGGGCGGCGTAGCTCATCACCAGATTCCGCACGCGGTTCGACGCCGCCACCGCGGCGAGCGTACTGGCCAGGAAGATCGAGGCCAGGAATGCCAGCTGGCCGATGATGGACGCCGGGTGAGGGAGAAGCAGGCGAGCCGGCACGACCACCGCGGCCACGGCCAGGATCGGTTTGAGTGTGTCGTCCACGTACCAGCGCATCAGCTCCCCTCGCAGAAAGAAACGGTGGGCCAACGGCACGGCACCGAAGAGATGGAAGAGGCTCAGAACGATCCAGACCGAGGCCGCACCGACGGCACCAAAGCGGGGAGCGACCCAGGCCATGAGGGGAAGGATCACGATCACCGCTCCGATGTTCGTTCGGGTCATGACCTGCGGTTTTCCGCCCGCACTGGCCATGAATCCCGGCAGAGTGCACAACCCGATGACGGCGGTGCTGCAGATGAGCAGCGAAGCCAGGCCGCTGGCGTTCGCCACCGCGTCGGGGTTGTGCGTCCAGAGCCGGATGACGGAGCGGGAGAAGAAGATCACCAGGGCCGCTCCCGGCAACACCAGGATGGCGATGGTCTGTGCCGTGGTGTGGTAGAGCGAGGCCAGATCCTCCTCCATCCCACTTTCGATGAGCTGCGTCAGACGCGCGAATACCGCGGTATTCATGGGCACGGTGATCAGAGCGGGAGCCGCGGCAATCCCGGAAGCGAGCGTGTAGTACCCGAAGGTTGCCAGCGGCAGCAACGCACTGAGAAAGACCTTGTCGGCGTTCGTGATGATCACGTTCAGAATCAGACTGGTCGAGACCTTCGCCGAATAGCGCCATTCCTGCCTCAAGAGCTCCGGGCGGAATCGGGCCGGGGTGGGCCCACGGAGCGTTCGCCAGGTCAGATGGGCGAACGTGAGCACGAGGCCGAGAACGGCCAGGGTCTGCCACCTCAGGAACGCCGTAATGCCCGGCGACCACAGCACCAGCACCGCGAGGGCGCCGGCAGCACGAACCGTTCCGAAGACGACCGTCACCGCGTTCATCAGGACCTGCCGGTCCAGCCCAAGCAGCGCCGACCGGTACAGCATGGCGGCGTAGTACATGGCATTGGCGATCCCCATCCACCTCACCGCCGTAATGACCGTACCGATCGGCAGCCGGCCCGGCTGAATCCACCGCAAGGAGATCGGTTCCGCGCCGAGCCACACCCCGACGGCGATGACCATGGCAATGGTCAGGTACACCCCTTCGACGGTGCGCAGCAGATCTCGCTGGGACGCTTCCGGATTCTCCTGCAGGGACAACCGGGCCAGGCCTCGCGTCACCGTGAGACCCAGCCCCAGATCAAAGAGCACCAGGGACGTCTGCATCAGGGTGAAGATCCCCACCAGGGCGTACGCCTCGATGCCGAGGTAGCGGAGATAGAACGGAACGAGTGCGATCGCCAGGAGAGGCGCCCACGCCGATCCGGCGAGGTTCGCGAAAACATTCCGCTTGATGCGGCTCATTGCGGATCGCTCGAGGGTAAACGCGGGGCGCCCCTGTAGCTGACCAGCGGTGCCATCGCGAAGAGCACGAGGATCATCCCTCTGAACCGCAGGAGCGTGCCGAAGTTGGTGATGGCATAGAGCAGGGGCACGGCCACGAAGATGGCCGTCAGGAGGACCAGCCACAGGGCCGCATTCGACAACGATGCGACCCGCCATCGCCGCAGAATGAGAAAGATCGACAGGAAGACCACCACGTCGAACACGACCGTGTCCAGGTCGGCGAACCAGAACAACCCCCGACCGCCACCGATGGTCATGAAAGACAGATGCTCGATGACGGCATGGGGAAGAATCGTGGCGATGAGTCCGCCGATCCAACGTCTCACCGGTGAGGGGTTGCCGGCCAACTGGATCTCGGTCGTGCCACCCGTTCGCGCAAAGCCACTGCGGGTTCTCTCGACAAAAGAGACCATCTCCGTGGCCAGGGAACCGGCGTTCGATGGTCTCTGGACTGCCGGTTGATGACCTCCTGGCGGTGAAACGGCCACAGAAACGCGGACCGGCTCGGCCGGCGCCGTCGGGCGAAGGATGGCCAGCTTCAAGGCCTGGGGCACCATCTCGCCGCCGGTCACGAGAAACACCCTCGTGAGCACGAGGAAGAGCCCCGCCGAGACACCCAGAAGGGCGAGGCGACGGGTCTTCGTGGTCACGAGCACCAGAAAGAGAAAGACGCCCACCGAGCAGAGAATGGCCAAACCGAGGTACCAACGTGTGCCCGTCGTGCCGTACAGAGAAAGCAGGATTCCAAGGCAGGCCCACACAATCCAGGACAGCGAGCCTTCACGCCGCCAGGCACGTTGCCAGAGCAGGGCCGAGCCCGCCAAGGCCACCAGCAGAAAATGCGACAGCGTGTCCTTCAGAGGTTGCAGGGACCAGAGCACGCCGGTCGGATAGAAGCTGAAGGCCACCAGAAAAAACAGGGCCGCCGGGCGCGCCTCCGGAGTCCCCTTACTGCACTGCGCGATCACCAGGCAGGTGCCCACATAGCAGAAGAGGTTGAGCAGCAGCCCGATCGATGCCACGCCGCCGAACAACCAGGCGAAAGAAGACAGCAGCTCGACATAGGTGGCCGCGGTGGAGCCTTGCCCCGATCCGAGCAGTCCCAACGGCCCGTTGCGAGCGGCCTGGACTGCCGTGGCCATGTAATGCTGAGCATCCAGGGCAAAAAACCAGATGCCGCCGCCCAGGTGAAAGCGTCGTGGAACCAGTTCGAGCCAGGAGAGCCAGAAGAGAACCTGGCCCAGGAGAGCCCGGCCCATGATTCCCAGCCCGACGACCAGACCGAAGAAACGATCCATCCGAGCCACCCTTCGCCACATCGCGAAAAGCGCAACTCCGGCCAGCAGGACAAAGAACAATTGGATGAGGACGCGGGTCATCAGACGGAGGAATCGATGGTATCACTCGTCCGCGACGAGCGCCGGGGCCCGCCCGCGGCGCTCCTCGGTGAGCTCAGCGGCGGATTCCCACGGCACACCAGAAAGGGGCCGTTTCGCTGAAGCGGATCTCGTCGAAGCCGGCATCGCGCATCAACACTTCGACC
The DNA here is from genome assembly GCA_039932995.1 of Acidobacteriota bacterium. Taxonomy (GTDB): domain Bacteria; phylum Acidobacteriota; class Thermoanaerobaculia; order Gp7-AA8; family Gp7-AA8; genus QHVT01. The sequence continues at coordinate 9,933 of JBDTOZ010000154.1, forward strand.
TGCTCCCGGGTGAACCGTCGTTCGAGGCGCGTCCCGAAGCGATCCAGGACGTCGTTGCGCATCACATAAAAGCTACGCTCCCGGTAATAGCTCAAGGGCATCGAGGAGACGTTCAGGCCCCATCGCTCCAGCCGGCGCGCCAGTCGCGCGAGTGGCCAGTAGACGACGCCCGCGAGAACCTGACTGAGAATGTAGCGCAGGCCATGAGGCAGCTGCGAGATCACCAGGCGCAGAGGATTGGAGAGATGCCAGAGGAAGCGGAACCAGCGCGGCCGATTGTCGAGCGCATAGTAGAGATAGAGGAGGAACGGAGCGCCCGGCTTGAGCTTGGCCGCGCAACTACGCACACCCGCGGCGGTATCGGGGATGTGGTGCAGCACGCCCAGCGAGTAGGCGAAATCCGCCGAGGCGTCGGGCACAGGAAGCTCATCCACGGAGGCCATCGCCACTTCGCAATTCGGATGGGTGGACAGGTTGCGGCGGGCCACCTCCACCGCCTGCTTGCTGGCATCCACACAGAGGAGCTTTCCCACGCGCGGGGCCACCAGAGCGGCCCACCGTCCGCTGCCGCAGCCAATATCCAAGCCCATGGCCCCGGCCGGAAGGATCTCCCAGGGAAAGATCCGGAAATAGCCGTCGAACAAGTCCGACATTTCGCTGCGGGAAACCGGGGTCTGGTCGAATCGGCTCCATTCGTCGCCGAAGCCTGAAACCACCGAGGAGTCCATATTGCGCGCCGGTCTCATCGCTCGTCCCGATGAGGTTTGCAACACTTCGTCCAGCAGGACGGCGGCCTTCTCCAGCGAGTAGTGCTCCACCGCATGGGCGCGTCCCGCCTTCCCCATGCCCAGGCGCAGCTCCCGCTCCTCGAGGAGCCGGGCCAGGGCCTCCCGCCATTCGTCGGGAGACTCCGCGAGAAAATGGGTCTGCCCGGGGATTCCGATTCGCGCCACCACGCCCACGGGACTGGCCACGAAGGGGACGCCCACCGAAAGGTATTCGATGGCCTTCAGCCCTGACTTGGCCTCGGCCCAAACATCCCGGGGCAAAGGATAGACACCGATGTCGAGGCTCTGAAAGTCGAAGACCTCGCGGTCGCGGCGCCAGGGAAGGCATTCCACTTCCACGCCCTCGATCACCACCGGCTCGCGCGCCCCGACGATGCGCACCCGGAAGCGGAACTCTTGGGCCAGACTCTCCAGCATCGGAACGATCGCCTTGAAGTAGTCGGTGGTCGAGTGCGAGCCCACCCAGCCGATGACCGGCAACTCGTCAGGACCTGGAACGCGGCTCCGGGGAACGAAGACGGACGTGTCCACGATGGTGGGCATGACCACGGCAGGTCTGCCTCGCCCTCGCACGTGAGCGGCGATGCTCTCGTTCCCACAGATGACCATGCTCGACCAGTCGATGAGCCGGTCCGTCTTTCCGTGGGCTTTCAGAGCTCTGGAGAGCCGGCCGTAGATGCTGGGAGCCTGATCCAGATAGGTCGCATCATCCAGATCGAGAACCATCGGCCGCCGCGCCACCCGGGCCGTCAGCCACTCCACGACGGGAGGACCGAGCAGCATCGCCTCCCGCTGGACGAACACCGCGTCCGCCGTACAGATCATCGGAAGTTGTGCGATCCGCCGCGCCACACCGGCCACCAGCGAAAGAGTGGTCCTCAGCCATTGCCGGGGATCGTAGAGACGCTGAAACGCCGCCGTGGGCAGGAAAGGCAGGAGCGTCACACGGTCGCCGTGAGCGGCCAGGCCCGTCATGAATTGTGCGATGCGAAACCGTGTACAGGCAGCCTCATCGGGATAACTGGCCAAGGCAACGATGCGCAGCTCCCGCGGACCGCGGCCATCCGGTTGCTCCGCATCCGACAAGGCACTCACGGGCACCGCGTCACTTTACACCGCAATCAACCGATTCCTGGGATTGGACCTCAGAGAACGGCCGACTCCGGACGAGATCAAGACCAGGATTCCCGGCCGAGATCCGGATTCAAAAACACGGCTTCCGTCGGTCAACGCACCGGTCGGAATGGAAAACGGACTCACCGACGACCATTGACCCGTTCGATGGCGCCCGCGTAGACTTTCGCCCGCTCAGACGTCCGTGCTGATACCGTCGTCTGCGCTGGTTCCGTGGCCGAGTCTCCGCAGCTTTCGTGCAACGAACCCAAGGAGCACGTAAACGAACATGTCGGGCTTCATGCACCAAGTTCCAGCTACCGCAACGCTGCCGAGCACCCTCGTCGTCTTCGAGTCCTCGCAACCGCGGAGCGCTGCTTGGCCGCGCACACAATGCACCGCTGCTCGCCAGGCAGGCAATTCATGAGCGCGAGGCAGGAATCTTCCGCACCGATGATCTCGGTGGTCGTTCCAGTGTATGACGAACGCGAGACGCTCGACGAGCTCGTGGAACGTGTCCATTCCATGCTCGAGGCGTCGACACAGGGGAATTTCGAGGTGATCTTCGTCGACGACGGCAGCCGAGACGGATCCTCCGAGATCCTGGACCGCATCAGCGCCCGCGACACCCGATACAAGGCGATCCACTTCTCGCGAAACTTCGGGCAGCAACCGGCTTTGCAGGCCGGTCTCGATGCAACGTCCGGCGACGCCGTGGTTCTGATGGATGCCGACCTTCAAGATCCCCCGGAGGTCGTAGGACAGCTGATCGAGAAGTGGCGGGAAGGGTACGACGTCGTGTACGCCGTCCGCCGTAACAGAAAAGAACCGGTATGGAAGCGTTTTGCCTATGCGACGTTCTACCGGACCATGCGGATCATCGCGGACATCGATGTCCCTGCCGATACGGGCGACTTCTCGCTCATGGACCGCCAGGTCGTCGATGCGTTGGCGGCCATGCCCGAACGGAACCGTTTCCTCCGCAGCCTCCGCAGTTGGGTGGGGTTTCGCCACGTGGGGGTCGAGTACGACCGCGACGCCAGGTCGGCAGGCACGACCAAATACACGCTGCGCAAGCTCCTGGGCCTGGCCCTTTCCGGATACGTGGGGTTCTCTTCCTTTCCGCTGCGACTGGCTTCCTGGCTTGGGCTGCTCGCGGCCGCCGTCGGCTTCCTGGTGACCATCTGGGTCATCTTCAGCAGGCTCACCGAGCGGGACGTCCCCCAGGGCTGGGCTTCGCTGAGTGCGCTCATCCTGTTCGTTGGGGGCGCGCAGTTGATGATGCTCGGCATCGTGGGCGAGTATCTCCGGCGGGTCTATGACGAGGTCCGAAACCGTCCATTGTATGTAGTCCGGTCGCGGGTGGGCTTTCCCGCGGCGGTCAGTCGATGAAGCAGGAGCTCGCGCGCCAGTACGCCAACCTCGAGGAATGGCACTGGTGGTTTCGGGGCAGGACGCGGATCCTCGAGACCGTGCTGCGGCGCGAGTTGCCTGATGGGGGTAGCCGGCGTCTGCTGTCGATCGGCTGTGGCCCGGCGACGGGGCTTGCCTGGCTGCTCCCGTTCGCCGGGCCTGACGGCAGCGTCGTCGGTCTCGACATCGAACCGCTCCACGCCCGCAACCTTCCTTCCGGGGTGAAGTTCACGATCGGTGGGCTTCCGGCCGCACCTCTCTCCGACGCATCATTCGACGTCGTCCTCGCGCTCGACGTCCTGGAGCATCTCGATGACGACCTGGCCGGCCTCTGGAGCGCCGCGCGCCTCGTGGCACCAGGCGGTCTGCTCATCGTCACCGTTCCGGCGCTGCCCAGCTTGTGGGGCGGTCACGACATCTTGAGCGAACACCGCCGCCGCTACACAAGGAAGACGCTGCAGCTCCTCTTCGCGGCCTCATCCCTCCCCCCGGGACGAATATCCTATTTCAACACCGTTCTCTTGCCAATGGTTGCGGCGGTACGCTGGTCGCGGCGCGCCTTGGGGTTGGAAGGCCGCGCCCGAAGCGACTTCGACAAAACAAGACCCGGTGTCCTCAACGAAGCGCTGGCGCGCATATTCGGACTGGAGAGTCTCTTCATCAACTGGGCTCGATTGCCCGTGGGCGTGAGTCTGCTCGCGACCTGCCGTCCGGCAGGGTTCTCGTCCTATCGTCTCCGGCGTAATCCATAAGCGCCAGCCGCCGTTCCAAACGAGTGTCCGTTCAACATCCCGGCGTTGACACATCTCTTGACGGTCTATTAGAGTTGCGCATGCCCAGCACCTTCCAGCAGAAGCTGTCCTTGCGCAATCGCATTCTCATGCTTGGAGTGATGCTCGCCATCGGGCTCGGGAACATCTGCACCGAGCGTCTCACCGCAAACGACGGCCTCGGTTGGGACGGGATGACATACGCAGCCCTGGCCAGCGATTTCTCCGAGCTGGTCTTCGTCCAGAAGGTCGACGAGTACCGAGTAGGACGCATTCTCCCTTGCGCAATCGTCCATGTTGGAATGCGACTGGTCGGCGCGCGGCCGACCAATCACAACATCATCCTGGCATTCGATATCTATAATTTCATGCTTCTCATGGGCTGCGTCTACGTCTGGGGATTGATTGCAGAGACGCTAAACCTGCGCACCTCGGCGGCCTGGCTTGGTTTCTGTTTCCTGTTTCTCAGTTACGCGATCCTCAAAAACAATTTCTATGCCCCAGTCTCTACCGATACGAGCGCCTTTGCGCTCGGCATCCTCACGCTCTATTTCTATCTGACTCGGAAAAATCTCGGCCTGATCGGAGTCATGATCGCGGGAGCGTTCACTTGGCCAACCGTCCCGGCGATGGCCGCTCTGCTCTACATGTTTCCGCGAATCGAGAATCCAGGGGCCCGCCCCGTCGCACCCCTTCATCGGCTGAACGTCTGGTGCGCTGCCATTGCTGCGACCGGGGTGTGCGCAGCGCTTCTTCTGCTCACAGGGCCCTTGGTGCAGAGGCTCTTAGCGACCTTCCCAAGATTCCTTCGCCTGAACATGTCACTTCTCTATCTCAGCATTGCCGCCACTACTGTCTATGTTTTTTTCTCCGTCAGGGCCGTGCTGGGTGAGGGGAAGCTGTTCAACTTACGTGCCGTGTGGGAAGAACTTCGTTGGAAAAGCGCGCTTGTGGCGGTAATGCTGTTGATCGCTCTCAAGATCACGACCCATCTGATGGCGAACGATGTGGGTCCCTGGGCCACCCCGAAGATGTTTGTTGGATACATCCTCGCTCTGTCGGTCAGTGATCCTCTGCTGTTCTTCGTAGCCCATGTCATCTATTTCGGTCCGGTGGTCATCGTCCTGACGCTGTTGTGGAAGCCGTTCTGCGACAGTCTGAGCACGTTCGGAATTGGACTTCGACTGTTTGTGATTCTGAATCTCGCTCTGAGCTTGAACTCACAGTCCCGGCAGATGATCAATGGACTCGCCGTATTCGTGGCGTTGATGACGATGATTCTGGACCGGCGCCGGCTGAAGTCGGGTGAAGTCGTGGGGTGGGCCCTGCTCTGCCTGATCTACTCCAAAGTGTGGTACGTCATGAACCGAGGGTCACAGCAGTGGGACGGAACGATGGAAGACCTCCTCGCCTTTCCGCTGCAGCATCTATATATGAACATCGGTCCGTGGATCTCACACGAGATGTACCTCGTTCAGGCTGGCGTCGTCGCCCTGACAACTGCGATTCTTTACTTCCTCTTGCGAACGCGTGGCCATGAGCTGAAAGCCTCGGCGGACATCGGGCAGAACGCTGCGCAGGCGGAGTCGTAAGAGGCCGGAATCACAGATCGCCGACCGGCATGCTAGAGTGTTCGTCCCGTGAAATGGATCAAGCGCGGACTGATCTACAAACCCGATGGGACGAGGAACTGGGCCCGGCATGGCGCCCTGCAACCGACACCGTTTCTCTTCGAGGAGAAGATCCGCGTTTTCGTTGGTTTGCGCGACGACGACGGCGTCAGCAGCGTGGGGTGGGTTGATCTCGCGACCGATGACCCTTCCCGGATTCTCGGGATCAGCGAGCAGCCTGCGCTCACGGCCGGAGACTCCGGGATGTTCGACGAGAACGGGGTCGTCCCCTGTTCCGTGGTTCGGATCGGGTCCGAGCTGTGGATGTCCTACGCGGGATACCAACTCGGTCACAAAGTGCGATTCACGGTCTTTGGCGGCCTCGCGGTAAGTGGCGACGGTGGACACACCTTCCAGCGCCTCAGCCGGGTGCCGTTCCTCGATCGCGCCGACGAGGCATGCCTGTTTCGAGTCGCCCACACACTGATGTTCGAGGACGGGCGATGGCGCGTCTGGTACGGTGCGGGCAGCGATTTCCGCGCCGGTTCCTCGAAATCCGTGCCGGTCTACGACATTCGCTACTTCGAGACGACCCGACTCACCGACATTCCGAAGATGGGCAGAATTGTGGTGCCGCTGGCCGCGGGAGAGAACCGCGTGGCCCGCCCCTGGGTCGTCCGCCGCCCGGATGGTCGCTATTCGATGTTCTATGGATTTGAGACCGCGTCTACTTCCTATCGTCTTGGTCATGCGGAATCGTCTGACGGGATCACCTGGACACGCCGTGACGAGGAGTTCGGTCTGGGGGTTTCCGAAGAAGGGGCGTGGGATTGCGAGATGATCTCTTACCCCAGCGTCGTGTCAGCCGCCGGCAGGACCGTCCTTTTCTACAATGGAAACGACTATGGCAGAAGCGGATTCGGTTGGGCGGAGCTCGAGTCTTGGTGACCCTGAGGAGTTGAAGAAATGCCACCATCCGTGTTCGGTGTCCGCGAGTTCACAGAAGCCTCTTCGCCTTCCGAAGGCTACGCGGAGGAGATCCGCATCGCCGGCTTTTGCATCCTTCGCGACGTGATCGGACCGGAAACACTGGTGTCCTCACGGGATTCCCTGGATCGGATCTACGAGATCCAACTCGAAGAGATCGGCGGCCCGGAGCGCTTGGCCATGATCAATGATCGTTGGACGGTGCGCGCCCCGCTCGCGTACGACGCGCTCTTTCTGAAGATGGCCGCCATACCGGAGATTCTGTCCGTCGTCACCGCCCTGATCGGATCCCCGTTCTGCCTGATGCTGCAGAACGGAGTGATCAATGTCCCACTGAACGGGCAGCAACCGAATACCGGCGCCTGGCATCGCGACCTCAATTATCAGCACTTTGTGTCGTCCAGACCTCTTTCGATCAGTGTACTGTTCTGTATCGACGAGTTTACGGAGGAGAACGGGGCCACAATGGTTTTACCGGGCAGTCATAAGGTGGAACGATTCCCTTCGGACTCATATGTGGATGGTCATCAGCACACGATCCGCGCACCGGCCGGCTCCGCGATCCTTTTCGACTCGATGCTGTTTCATCGCGGCGGCTTCAATCGATCCGGCCAACCCCGTCGTGCGGTCAATCACATGTACTCCATTCCCCTCCTCAAGCAGCAGATCAGCTTTCCACGGCTGCTTCAGGGTCGTCACGCTGATGACCCACTCCTGAGGCAGCTCCTCGGTTACGATTTCGAGCCCGCGGAAAGCGTCACCGCATTCCGCGAGGTCCGCCTGGCCCGGGCACGCAAGCAGTCAGAGTCTGAATGACCGGCCCGGCGCGGTAAGGGCTGCATAGAGGCGATAGACCGGCTCCAGCAGCTCCGTGCGCGAGAGAAAAGCGAGCGCCGCCTTTGCTGGAGCGTTCAGGTACGAGTCGCCGTGAGGATTGACCGCGTAAGCCTCTCGAAGGAGCGACGCGGCCCGGCCGGAACGTCCGGCCTTCAAATGCTGTAATGCGCTGCCCTCGATGAACTCACCGCGCAGACGCTCGATCTGCAGCCGGTGCTCCGGGTATTTCGCGCCGAGAATGTCGCACGCCCGGATCGCATCCGCAAGAACGGCATCGACATTCCGCATGGCGCTCTCGCCGTGCACGCGGTAGCGGGCCAGAGTCTCGGGGATATAGCCGGTCCGCCCCTTGTGTGCGATCTCCGCAAGATAGAGCCAATCCGAGTTCCAAGGGAGTCGTTCATCGAAACCATATGACGGCGCCGCGGTGCGGCGCACCATCACCGAGCAGGCTGGAAAGAATAGAATCGACTGCAGGAAGACATCCATCCCCCCTTCCCGGAAGGGATTCCGGCGCGACTCGTGATGAAGACGGATCCGCTTTCCCTGTGCGTCGATGTGCTCGGCGTTCGTGTAGCACATGACCGCGTCCGGATTGTCCGCCATCCACGTCACTTGTTTGTGCAACTTTCCCGGCAACCAGGCATCATCACCGCTCGTGTGCGCGAGAAACTCTCCGTCGCAGGCGCGAAACACCTGATTTGCGTTCCTCGTAATGCCCTGGTTCTTTTCCGCCAAGAGCAACGTGAACAGGCCAGGATAGCGAGCGGCGTAATCCCGAAGAATGTCCTGCGTTCCGTCCGTCGACGCATCGTCGCCGATCACGATCCGCAGATTCGGGTAGTCCTGTTCGAGAATGCTGTCGATGCTCTCGCGAATGTACGCCGCATGCTGATACGACAGCATGTAGACAGAAACGCGAGGCAGCGTCACCGGCTCAGTATAGCAGCGGGTCAGAGACGCTCAGATTGCTTTCGCGACCGCGATACCAGCCGGTGTCGCACCGCTCGACGCTCCTCCGTCGTCAGCAGCATCCACGAAGTGCCCGTGGCGGCCGCGACAGAGGCGATCGCCACGGGCCATCGTACGACCGTGTCAGTCCAGGTGATCATGGACGCTACGACGATGACGGCCAATCCAGCTCCCGACTGAAGGACGGCCTGCCTGCCAAACCGGAACCCATGACGCTTCGCCACATATCGGGCCATGACCAGGAAGTACGACATCGTGAGCAGCGCGAACGTGAAGCCGAGAGCCTCCAACGAGTGAAGGACGCGGACGCTGAACACGGCCGCGGCCAGCGTGAGCGTGCCCCAGATGACCTCCGTCCCGATGAACATCTTCAGATCCGCGTAGGCGAGCATCGTGTACGAGAAGACCCAGCTCATCACCTTGAAGTAGTCGCCGATGAGCATCCAGCGCATGATGGACAGCGAGGGCGTGAACTCACGGCTGTAAAGCAGGGTGATCACCAGCGGCTTGAAGACGATCACCATCGTCACCAGCGGCAACATGAGAATGATCGCCACCCTCAACACGCGTGCGATCAACTCACGTCGCGCTTCCGGATGGTGCAGGCCGCTCAGGGTGGGAAGGTAGTAGGACGAGAAAGAGGTGAGCACGATCAGCACGTACGACATGCTCAGGGTCCACGCGGCGTCGAAAATTCCGGCGCCTTCCAGGTCGAAACCCCGAATCACCAGGGACCTCACTGCCAGAGGTACGGCCACGGCCACCACGCCGGAAATCAGCAGCCCGGACGACAGGGTCAGGAAGTGGCGAGCCGCGCCCGCCGATTCGGCGGTCCACGTTGGCGCGTGTACCCGCAACAGACGTGCTCGCCACACGATCGACACGGCCACCACTGCCGCGGCCCCCGTTCCTGCCACCAGAAGCCACCCGAACGCGCCGGCCAGGGAGCTGCTCGCTCCCACAATTCCCACAACCAACGGATAGGTGAGCAGAGCGATGACCAGGTAGTTCGTGAACTGAATGAGACTCGCGCGCCCGACCATCCCGTGTCCATTCAAGATGCCTACGGAGAACGCCGACACGACGCCGAACAGGATCGAGAGGCTGAGCAGGCGGAAAGCTCCCCTCGCAGACGGGTCGGAACGTCCGAGCAACCATCGCGTGATCTCGCCAGGCATCGTTGCAAACACGATCAACACCACCGCCGCCAGGACCAGCACGATCCAGAAAGCAACCGAGATGTAGCGCGCACGCTCTTCACCTTCCCGGCAGGCAATCCCCTGAACCAGCGCGTTCTGTCCGTTGACCATGGCCAGGACAATCGCCACCTGCTGCGTCTGACGAAGCAGTGAAAAGAGGCCGACCCCCTCGGGCCCGATGAAAAGGGCGATCGTTTTCACCGCGACCGTACCCATCAGCAGCGCTGCGAAGGAACCGACGACGGTTTTCGCGACGGCCCGCAGAAGCTCACGCATCCGCGAAGTCTCGCAAGCACGCCACCACGTAATCGACCTGCTCGTCGGCCAGATGCGGCCCGATGGGCAAACTGAGAACCGTGGAGGCCATCTCCTCCGCGATGGGGAAATCTCCTCGGCGCCATCCTCCGCTCGCGTAGGCAAGCGAGAGGTGGGGCGGAACGGGGTAGTGAATGAGCGTGGAGATGCCACGGCTCTTCAGGAAAGACTGCAGCGCGTCTCGGCGAGGATGGCGGATGACGAAGAGATGCCACACCGGCTCCGACGCCGAATGCACTTCGGGCAGCACGAGATCCCTGACTCCTCGCAGCGCTTCCAGGTAACGCAGCGCGATGCGCCTGCGGCGCTCGTTCCACTCGTCGAGATGACCGAGCTTGACGCCGAGAAACGCGGCCTGCAGCGAATCGAGACGAGAGTTGAAGCCGCGCACGTCATGGTGATACTTCACGACGGAACCGTAGTTGCGGAGAACGCGGGCCTGTTCGGCGAGCTGATCGTCATTCGTCACGATCGCGCCGCCGTCGCCCAATGCTCCGAGATTCTTGCCGGGATAGAAACTGAAGGCCGCTGCCCGCGAAAGTGCGCCGGCCATTCTCCCCTTGTATGCCGCGCCATGACCCTGTGCCGCGTCTTCGATGACCACCAGCCCGTGGCGGCCGGCGATGGTGTTGATCTCGTCCATCGCGGCAGGCTGCCCATACAGGTGCACGGGAAGGATCGCCCGCGTCCGCGGAGTGATCGCCGCTTCGATGCGGCCCGGGTCGATGTTGAAGGTACGTGGGTCCGGCTCGACAGGCACCACTCGGGCCAAGGCATGCGTCACTCCGAGCCAAGTGGCAATGAATGTATTCGTGGGAACGATCACTTCGTCGCCCTCTCCCACCCCGGCCGCCCGAAGAGCGAGATGAATGGCGTCCAGGCCATTGGCGACGCCAACGCAATGTTTCGCACCACAATAGCGAGCGAACGCTCGCTCGAAGGTTTCCACCTCCTCGCCGAGGATGTACCAGCCCGACGCGGCAACGCGGGAGAATGCCGCATCGAGCTCGGTGCGCAACTCGAGCTGAGCCGCTCGCAAATCGAGAAAGGGAACCGTGACCGCCGTGGCCTGCTTGACTGACTCTTCCACTTTCGTGATCATACGACCAGCCAGTCTATTCCCTGCCCAGGACGCCGTTCCGGCAACGAAAGACTCCATTGCCGTTGATGCCGAGCAGGGTTCCATCACGATGATCGCAGGAGTCCACAGCAACGCCAACTCCCGGGTCTACCCCGGAAGCCCTGACGAGTGTCCAGCGCGATGACCAGCTCGGCTGCGATCGACATCCTCGAGCAACTCCTCCTCGAAGAGCCCGTGGCGGCCGCGGAGCGCGCCAACCGGCAGGTCGACCTGACGGGCTCCGAGATCGTGCTGTATGGCGCCGGCACGCTGGGATCGATGGTGCTGGAGCGGATGCGACGAGTTGGGCTATCCGTCGCGGCATTTGCCGACGACACCCCCGAGAAGCAGGGAACGGTCATGGCCGGCGTTCCGGTGATGACGGCTCGGGATGCCGCCGCGGAATTCGGGGATCGAGCTCTGTTCGTCGTCACGATTCTCAACCCGCTCCTGCGCTACCTCGATGCCCGCACGCGCCTGCAAGCCCTCACGTCCGGCCGCATCGTGTCGTTTCTCGATGTGGCCTGGATGTTCCCCGAGCACTTTCTCCCCCACTACCAGTTCGAGCGCCCCGAGACGGTCCTGAGGAAACGCGATGACATTCTTCGCGCGGCTCGGGTCTTCAGCGACGAACAGTCCCGAGAACAGTTCGCGGCACACATGCGTTTCCGGCTGCATCTGGACCATGAGGCGTTGCCGCCAAATTCACACGACGACTACGTTCCCGCGGAGCTCCTGCCCCTCCTCGACGACGGATGCATTTTCGTCGATTGTGGGGCGTTCGACGGTGACACCGTGCGTCGCTTCCTCGCGGCACGGCAGGGGCGCTTCGGCCAGGTCCATGCTTTCGAGCCGGACTCGGACAATTGCGAGAGGCTTCGCCGGTATGTGAGCTCCCTTCCGGCGGAAACAGGAAGCCGCATTCATGTGCACTGCGCGGCCGTCGGCGACCATCGCGGAACGCTGCGTTTCAACACGACCGGGAACATGAGCTCGGCTTTCGATGAACGTGGGTCCACGGAAGTTCCGGTGGTCCGTATCGACGAAACCGTGCCCGCAGACGGTGGTCGGCTTTACGTGAAGTACGACGTGGAAGGGGCGGAGTGGGAAGCAATCCGGGGCACGTCCGGCCTCCTCCACGGGGAACGTCCGCTGCTGGCCGTCAGCGTCTATCACCGGCCCGACGACCTCTGGCAGCTCCCTCTCTACCTGCACTCCCTCGGGCTTGGATATGAACTGTACCTCCGTACCCAGGGCGAAGACGGGATGGACGTGATCTGCTACGCGCTTTGAAACCGTGCACTGTCCCACTGGAGACCCGGTTTCACCCGCACGAACTCATCGTGATCGCGAATGTAGTCACTCTCCTCGTACTTGCGCGAGGCCAGCACCAGACAAACCGCGCCCGAGGAGAAGTTGACCAGTTCCCGCCAGATCCCGGGAGGGAGGTAAAGACCGTAGTACGAACGGTTGAGATTGACCGTGCGCTGCTGGCGTCCATCGTCGAGGATCACGTCGAACGCTCCCAGGCAGGCCACGATCAGTTGCTGGAGCTGGCGGTGGGCGTGGCCGCCGCGGCACTGTCCTCCGGGAATGTCGTACAGGTAGTACACACGAGCCAACTCGAAGGGGACGCGATCAAACGCCTCCACGACGGTAATGCTCCCCTCCGGACGCTGAATCTGCGGAAGCTCGATGATCCGACAGTCGTCCACCGTGGTGAGACTGCCGCTCAAACCTGTCCTCCGCGATACTCGAGAAAGCGGTCGTACTCACGGATGTAATCGTCCTCTTCAAAAGGGCGCGCGGCGAGAACGAGACAGACGGAATTGGTCGAGAAGTCGGCGAGCTCGCGCCAGATGCCGGGCGCGATGTACAGGCCGTAATAGGAGCGGTTGAGCTGCACGGAACGGACCGAGCGACCGTCGTCGAGCCGCACTTCGAAGCTGCCGGACAGCGCGATCATGAATTCCTCCAGCCGGCGGTAGGCGTGACCTCCCCGTGCCGCGTTCCCGGGGACGTCGTAAATCCAATAGGTTCGAGCAATGCGAAAGGGAACGTGGCGTCCGGCCTCGACGAACGACAGGTTGCCCCGGAAGTCAGGGATCTTGGGGAGTTCCAGTACTCTGCAATTCTCGATCGTGGTCAGGGACAAGATTCCTCCTACGTGAAGAGCAGCTCGTAGGTATCGTAGACGACCGCCCGGGCGCCGTAGCTCTCCTTGTTCTCGATCAGGCCCACATTGAGATACTGCCCCTCTTGTTCGGTGGAGATCCCGAAATCGAAATAAGGCTTGTGACGATACTCGACGGACAGAAGCACGTCGAAGACCGCATCGAGAGCGCTCAACTCCCTGCCTTCCTCGGTGGCGGCGATGTACTGCGCGTGGGCGACGTTGCGACTCTCATAGATGAGGACGCCGGCGGTCAAACGCCCGTCTTTCGTGGCAGTAAAGAGCTTCACGTTCTCCGGAAAGCGGCCCGCCAGGAGGGTGATCTCCTCGGCGGTGTGCACCGGCTTCACGCCGTATCTCGTTTTGAGAAGCGCCTCCTGCACGCGCATGAATCCTGCGAAGTCATCGCTGCGCCCGATGGTCAGACCGGCCCTTCCGCTCTTGTCGATACGCCTCTGTCGCATCCTCGAATATGCGGGCCGCTCGGCCGCAGCAATGGCTGAGGAAACGTCCCGCCGAGACAGCGTGGCCCCTGTTCGAAACAGGGCATACAGATCCTCTTCCGACGGAAGGTCGTGATAGATGAAGGGAACACGCTTGTAGACGAGACGTGTGATGGCCTCGCGTCGCGCATGGTCCCTCAGGACATTGAAGATCTCGAGCATGGCCGCGCTCTTCATCTGTCGCCCGGAGAGGATCCCGCCATACGTCAGCCCGCCGTGACTCACCAACTCCGGACCATGCTGCGATGCGGGCATGGTCGCCACCAGCTTTCCTCCCTCGCGGAAGAGCAGAGAGTGATCGCGGAAGCGACTGGAGTGATAGTCCATGTAGGCGCGATGAAAGAGAAAGGTGCCGTTCTTCGACTCAGCGATGAAGCGATCCCACTCCTCGCGGGCAGCGGCATCAAAGCGCGATACGGACACCATGGGTCGGGTTAAGGCTCCCCTTTCACGCGAAAGATCCGGAAACTGTCCGTGCCGGCAGGCATGGCCGGATTGCCGCGCAGGACCTGCCGCTCGCCGGCGTCTTTCAACACGACGGCGCCCGCACCGACGATCGTGTCCCGTCCTACCTTCACGAAGTCACCCAGGGTACTGTTCACACCGAGAAAACAGCTCTCCCCGACCTTGCAGTATCCAGAAACCACCACGTGCGAAGATAGAAAACAATGATCGCCGATCTCCGCGCGATGGCCGATGTGGTTCCCGCTCCAGAGCACGACGTTGTCGCCGACTCGCGCGCGATACTGAATGACGTTGGCCTCGAAGACGAAGCAGTTTTCGCCGATCACCGCGTTGTGCCAGACGAAGGCTTTCGAGCTGACATAGCTGGCCATGCGATAGCCCTTCTTTCTGGCGGCATGGAAAAAGCGGGTGCGCACACGGTTCAGCTGGGTATACGTGGCAGCCACGAAGGCATCATGATCCGCGGGAGGGAACAGACGCTCCGCGTCGTCCCAGGCAACGACGGGCAGGCCGGAGATCTCATTGCGCGTGAGGAACGCGCTATCCACGGTGAAGCCGGCCACGTCGTAAGCCGAGTCGCGGGTGAAGTAGTCGCAGGCGATCTCCGCGAACTCCCCCGCTCCAACGATGAGCAGCTTCCGGGCGGCCATCACGCGCTCGTCGCCGCGGCGTGGATCAGCGTGCGAAGCTCGCCCACGGTGCGGCATTCGTTGAGAGACGAGGTGGCCACCGTTACACCAAACGATTCATCAATGGCGGCGATCAGGTCGAGCACATCGACGGAATCCCAGTCGGCAGGAGTGATCTCCGTCGTATCAGTCAGGCCGGCAGGCTCGATCTTCCCGAGCTGCGCGAGCTTCGCCACGAAAGACTCATCGGCGATGGCAGGGGTCGCATTCACGAGGCACGCATCATAGCAGCCGCCCAGGAATAGCCGACGCCGAACCCGACCAGCATGACTTGCATGCCTGGACGAACGATGCCCGCGGCGGCTGCCCGCTCGAGAGCGATGGGGATGGTCGAGGAGACGGTATTGCCGCACCACTCCAGGTCCACACAGAACTTCTCCGGGGGAATGGACAGTTTCGAGCGCAGACGATCGAGCATGAACTGATTGGCCTGGTGGAAAATGAAGTAGTCGACATCGTCGAGGGTCTGCTCCGACTTCTGCAGCAGCGAGGCGATCGCCTTCGGCAACTTGCTCAACGTGAAGTTGAAGATCTCCGGCCCATTCATGTAGAGATTCGCGTCCGAGCGCCAGTTGCCGCTGTTGTCTTCATGTTCCTCGAAAGAGGCCGCGGTGAGCGGCGTGCGCAGCCCGCCCGCGCGCACGATCAGGTTCTCCGCGCCCCGGCCATCCGTGCCGAAGACGAACGGGCCCAGCAGATCACTCTCGGAGTCGGTGGCTCTGATCAGTGTCGCCGCCCCGGCATCGCCGAAGACCGTCCGGACGCTCCGATCGCGCGTGTTCAGGAACTTCGAGTAGGTGTCCGCGGTGATGAGCAGGACGTTGCCCGCCAGACCAGCCTCGATCAGGCTCTTGGCCAGCGAGAGACCGTATACGAATCCCGAACATCCCTGATTGAAATCGATCGCGCCACAGCTCGTGGCCAGGCCGAGCCGTTGCTGTACCAGGCAGGCTGTCGTGGGAAGGAAGTAATCCGGACTCTGGGTACAAAAAAGGAGGTAGTCCACATCCTGCGGACCGCAGACCCCTCGGTCGAAGAGCTTCTGTGCCGCTCGCACTCCGAGATCGGATGCGCATTCATCCGGCTCCGCGATCCTGCGGCTCCGGATGCCGGTTTTTTCGAAGATCTTCTCCGGGGTCCAGGCGCCACCGAGCTCGCGCGCGAGCTCCTCATTGGTCAGCTCGCGCTCCGGCAAGTGCGCAGCGGAGGCCACGATGGCGGCTTTTTTCATCTCAAGGGGATTTGCCACGTGGCACTCCGGCGAGAGGACTCCGCAGGTGGCCATCCCAACGAATGGAGCAAGCGAACGGGGGGCCGGCTTCACGCCGAGCCCCCCGGAGATGAAGACTGCCTTACTTGAGGTTGGTGGCCGTGACGTTGGTGAGGACGACCCCCGCACCGACATCGGTGGTGTTCCCGATGACCTGGTTATTGGCAAAGGTCTGATGCGTGCCATTGCCGTTGATGCCGGTGCCGTTACGGTGAATGCCGTTGTTGTTGTAACGCACGATCGAGGGGGACGCGTTGTTGATGCCGTTGGTGACGTTCGAGGTGAAAACGTTGTCGTTGACGTTCCAGACCGAGCCCGCCGAGACGTTGAGCCCGGTGCCTCCGTTGGAATCGACGACGGAGTCGCTCAGGTTGCCCGTACCGGCGGTAGCCACGATTCCGTCACCGCTGTTTTCGCTGACGTTGAGGTTACTGTAGGAAGCGTTCAAGGTGCCGACTGCCGCGCCCTGGCGGATGCCGGTACCGTTTCTGATGAACGACGTGTTCCGAATGGTGACGTTGAAGGAGGTGCCGGTGGTAGGAGCCATTTCCAGGCCGTCTCCAGTGAAGCCGAAGACGACACAGTTTTCGACGACCAGCCTCCGGCCCGAGAGGAACCGGATGCCATCCAGGCCGTTCCCCGCGCCGTTGATGGAGAGGTTGCGCAGGATGACCTGAATCGTGTTCGGGGTCCCGGTGGAGGCGTCGTTGATGACCACGCCGTTGACCAAGCTGGCCAGGATTCCGGCCAGCGTTCCGTCCCCGTTGAGGGTGATGGACTTGGTGATGGTCACGGCACCGAAGCCGCCCGGATCGAGGACGCTGATCTCGCCGTTTGCGGCGGTCTTGGAGATGGCCCCAGCGAACGTCTTGCAGGGGGCGGTGCGGCTGCACGGGTTCACGTCGTCACCCACGCCGGATACCCACGTGCGTGTGGCCTGTGCGAACGCTGAAGGTGAAATGAGCGTGAGACCGATGACGGCGGTCAGGACGAGAAGAAAAGGGACAACACGGCGCGTCGACATAGCAAGAACCCTCCGAATCGCGGATTGTTTTTGAGTGCTGTAGACCACTACAGCGTTGCTCCGGAGCGGATCCACGGTCCGCTCCGCTTTCAAGAGACTCATACGTGGCTTGGACGGCTACGCTAAATCGACTGACTGACGTCGCGAGTGACGTAAATCACATTTCCGAAGCCTTGGGCTGAACCTTCAGTATAAAGTCGAAAACGCCGCTTGTACAGATGGGTGCAGAACCGGAACGATCTTGCCACCACGCTTGGAATCTGGAATCCGCTCCTGTCGGCCGCTCAAAATCCGAGCCCCACGAAAGGGAGACCCGGCAGCCTACCGCCTGGAGCCTGCGAGCGGGTGAGCGGGGTTCGACGGAGCGCGGAGCTGGCTTCGGCCCCTCCTGCGACTCGATGAGGTTGGCGCCCGTTGGCATTCCGGCCTCGGCCCAGGATCCGATGGCCAAGGCAAGACAACGCATCGCTCCCTGGAGGAGCGGGCCTGAAAGCGTCGCGTCTCTCGCCTTTGTGGGAGCGACAGACCTGAGGTCTGCCGCTCCGAACAGAGGTCACCGCACCGGGGAAAACGGTGGCTGAAGCCGCCACTCCAGGGGGACTGAGTTGAAGACACCCCCATTGGCAAGTGCACGATTCGCGATCTCCCACATCGCCACTTCTCCCGTGGTGGTATTGAAAAGAATGATTTCGTCGTCCCCGTCGCCGTTGAAGTCACCGATCGCATCGAACCGCGATGCCGCGTTCACGGTGGCGATCACATTCTTGCTGACGATCGAGCGCCCGTTCATCTCCCAGATGACCACTGAGTTCGTCTGGCTCCGCCAGAGGATGTCCGCTCGCCCATCGCCGGTGAAGTCGCCCATTCCCTGCACCTTCCATGTGAAGTCCACCGTGGCGAACAGCCCGTTGGTGTTGGGAGTCCGTCCGCTGAAGTCCCACATCGAGAGTTGGTGCGAAGCGTTGTTCCGCCACAGCAGCTCGTCCTTGCCGTCCCCGGTGAAGTCGCTGCCTCCCTGGATGACCCAATTCGTGTCCCCGACGGTCGCCACCACGCCACTGTTCAACAGTTGGGTCGTGTTGAGCTCCCAAAGCGCAACCTCCCCGCTGGAAGAGTGCCGGGCGATCACATCCGTCCTGCCGTCTCCGGTAAAATCGCCGAAGGCCTCGAAGTTCCACCTTGCATCGGCGAGCGTCGTGATCACGTTCTGCGAAAGGATCGTTCGTCCGCTCATGGCCCAGACCGCGATCTGTTGCGTGCTCGTGTTCCGTACCAGAAGGTCGTACTTGCCATCCGTGTTGAAGTCCCCGTAGCCTTCGATCCGCCAACTCGAGCTCGGGACACTGGCAAAGACCCCTGAGGTCACGATGGTGCGGCCGTTGAGATCCCACATCGCCAGTTGATTGGAGCTGTTCCTCCAGAGAAGCTCCGAGAGCCCGTCCCCGTCGAAGTCCGCGCGCTTCCGGTTCCTCACCGTCGGCGGCGGCGTGGTGCTGACCGTCACCGTGGCTCCGGCACTGTTGGCCGTGCCGCAGGAGTTCGTCACGCGCACCCAGTAAGTGGTGGTCGAGGTCGGGCTCACCGTGAGACTGCTGCTGTTCGTGCCCACCGGCGTGGTCGTGGAGGTCGGGGAGCCGACGTACCACTGATACGTCAGCGGCGTCGTTCCGCTGGCGGCCACGGTGAGTGTGGTCGAGGAGCCGGAGGTGATGGTCCGCGATGTCGGCTGGGTAGTGATGGCCGGAGCGGTGCACGTCGGAGGCGGCGTGCCGCAAGTGCCGCCCGGGTAGACGGACTGCGCGGCGTTGATGTCCCACGGTTGCAGGGTGAAGCCGTAATTCGCGCTCACCGAGGAGTTCATGATCGCGGCGCTGGTGCACTCCTCGACGGAGGAATCGCACGCGCCGCCGGTGATGCGGTCCTGATTGGAGTGACGCCAGCCCAGCGTGTGTCCCAGCTCGTGGGTCATGGCTGATTTGAAGGCACTGTTGGTGGCGGGAAACCCGTCCTGGAAAACGACGTCGCCGTCGGTGATGTTCAGCCAGGACTGCCCTTGAAACGTGTGGGTCCCGGAGAACGAGAGGAAGGCGATTCCCACCGTCCCCGAACCGGTCCAGGAGCCCGAAATGCGGCCCTGGGGATCGTTGAACTCGACGACGTTGGTGCTGTCGTAGTTGGTCGAGGCCTTGTTGATCGTGCCGGCGTAGTTCATCACGATGACGGAACCGCACTCATTCGTCCAGGCCGCGAGGGCTCCCTGAATGACGCTCACCCCGCCGTCCGCGGCGCCGCTGATGTTCTGGTCGACGCGCTTGTAGTAGTTCAGGCCGGCGGCGTTGTTGGGCCACCGGACCGGCTGGTTGCTGACGTAGTCGGTATAGCTGGCGGCGGGATAGGAAGTGGCATTGGCCGCGGCAGTGAGTCGCGACGGCTCGGGAGCAACCGTCACCGCGGACGCGTCGACTTCGTAGTCGGTCGCGGCCGTGCGGCCC
The DNA here is from genome assembly GCA_039932995.1 of Acidobacteriota bacterium. Taxonomy (GTDB): domain Bacteria; phylum Acidobacteriota; class Thermoanaerobaculia; order Gp7-AA8; family Gp7-AA8; genus QHVT01. The sequence goes on from JBDTOZ010000154.1 coordinate 29,673, forward strand.
TTGGCCCGCTCCTCGACGAAACGAAGAAAGCCTTCCTCACGCCGGACCTTCTCCTGATGGACCTGCCCGGCCTGGTTCCAGCCGACCACATCCTCGGTGTCCCGCACTAACACCTTGTCGCCCTTGGTGGACGTCGTGAACTTGAAGCGCCCCAACGTCAGGTCCGTCGTGTGCCAGCGTCCCTGATTGTCCTTGGTGAGAAACACGAGGACGCGTTCGCCTTGTTCGTAACGGGCTTCGCCGGGAACGAGAACTCCGCGCTCGCCGATGACGCCGCCCAGAGCGACGACGCGCACGAGCTCGTCACGCTTCACGATCCCTTTGTATCCGCGCTCCGCGCGGATTTCGTAGACGGTTTCGACCGTGCCGTTGGCTTCCTGAACGTAAGAGCCTTCTACGGTACCGGCCAGAATGGCCGAAGACTTCCGGACGAGCTCGTCGTCGGTGGGCACGATGAAGGTTGCGGCGAACGCGTTGCTCGTGAGAAACAGCGCGATCATCGCCAGAGAGAGTTTGAGTCGCATGGGGCCTCCGGTCCGGGAGTATGAAAAGATCAGGCCTAAGTTATTGTGATCTAGCTCACAGGCCACGAGTCCGTTGCGGCGGCCTCTTCGGGGTGCGGTCACGCGGGCCCGGTGCCACCCCGGACCCGCCCCTCCCCTGGCTCCTGGGCCCACCCGTTTGACGGGTCTTCCAACCCCGCACTACGATGCCGCGGAACGGTGTCGGGATGCCCAAGCGCGCATTGATCACAGGAATCACCGGTCAGGATGGAAGCTACCTGGCCGAACATCTCCTGGCTCTCGGTTACGAGGTGCACGGCCTCGTGCGCCGGGTCGCGCTGGAAGCACAGGAGCTCCGCTTCGGCCGGATCGCGCACCTGCTGGACCGGCTCGTTCTTCATCCGGCCAGCCTGGAGAGCTATCCCAGTCTCTTTCACGTGGTCAGCCGCAACGAATTCGACGAGTGCTATCACCTGGCCGCACAGAGCTTCGTGGCCGAGAGCTTCACCGACGGCTTCTCGACGATGAACACGAACATCAACGGCACGCATTACATCCTGGCCGCCCTCCGGGAGCTGCGCCCGCGCTGCCGCTTCTACTTCGCGGGATCGAGTGAGATGTTCGGCAAGGTCAGCGAGGTCCCGCAGAGCGAGGCCACGTCGTTTCATCCCCGCAGTCCTTACGGGATCAGCAAAGTGGCCGGATTTCATCTGACCCGCAATTACCGCGAGTCGTATGGCATGTTCGCCTGCAGCGGGATCCTCTTCAATCACGAGGGCCCGCGGCGGGGGTTCGAGTTCGTCACTCGGAAAATCACCAGCACGGCCACGAGGATCAAGCTCGGCTCGGCCACGGAGCTTCGCCTGGGGAATCTCGACGCCAAACGCGACTGGGGACACGCCGCGGACTACGTCCGGGCCATGCATCTGATGCTGCAGCAGCCCGAGCCCGATGACTATGTGGTGGCCACCGGCGAGACTCACTCGGTCCGCGAGTTCTGTGAAGCGGCCTTCGCGCATCTGGGACTCGACTACACCCGCTACGTGAAAGTCGATGAGCGCTTCTTCCGCGCGGCGGAGGTCGACCTGCTCGTCGGCGATTCCTCCAAGGCCCGGCGCATCCTGGGCTGGGAGCCGACGCGCTCATTCCACGATCTGGTCCGGGAGATGGTCGAGGCCGACCTCGCGTGGGCCGGACGCGCTCCCATGCTGGCCTGACCGTTACGGATGTTGCTGGTTGCTGAGAGGTTGGTTGCTGGTTGCTGGTTGCTGGTTGCTGGTTGCTGGGGGTTGGTCGCGAAAAGCCACCTCAGTAACCAGCAACCAGTAACCAGCAACCAGTTGACTAACCAGCGCCGAGCCAGGACTGGAACATGAGCACCGTCCAGAGCTGGTGTTCCCAGTCTCCTCTGCCCGCGAGATGTCCGACCCAGGCGGAACGGACGGCAGCGACGTCGAGGAATCCCTCTGTTCGCAGGCGCTGCTCGTCCAGCAAAGCTTCCGCCCAGTCGCGCAGGGGACCGCGCAGCCAACGACCCACCGGCACACCAAAGCCCATCTTCGGCCGCTCGATCAAGTCCCTCGGGACGTAGCGGTCCAGCACCTCGCGAAGCAACCACTTTCCCCGCCCGTTGCGGATCTTCATCGAGATCGGCAACGTCCACGCGAGCTCGACGAGGCGATGGTCGAGGAGCGGCTCGCGCGCTTCGAGACTGACGGCCATGCTGGCCCGGTCCACCTTCACCAGGATGTCGTCGGGCAGGTACGAGACCTGGTCGAAGTACATCATCCTCTCGACCGGATCGGCCAAGGGGGGCCAGGACGAGCGATCGGTGAGAGGGAGTAGGGGCTCATGGCCTCCCCGCACGAGATCACGCCACACCGTGACCAGTTCGAAGTACATGGCGTCGTCGCCGGCCGCGTCGAGAATGCGGGCCAGCTTGTAAAGACGCTCACCGGCACGGCTCTGGCGCAAACGCGGCGGGGTCAGCAACCGTACGCTCGAGAATGCGCGGTCCCACGTGCCGGGGGACACGGCACCGATCGTACGGGCCACGGCCGACCGCACAATTCGTGGAAAACGGGCCATCGTTTTCCAGGCACGCTGGCCGGCGAAATAGCGGTAATAGCCGCCGAACAGTTCGTCCCCTCCATCTCCGGACAAGCTCACGGTCACGTGCTCACGGGCCATGGCGGAGACGAGGTGCGTCGGGATTTGCGAGGAGTCGGCGAAGGGCTCGTCGTACATGGTCCCCAGGCGGGGAATGACGGCCATGGCCTCTTCGGGAGTGACGTAGAGCTGGTGATGGTCGGTCCCGAGGTGACGCGCCACCGCGGCGGCGTGTGCAGCTTCGTCGAATCCCTGCTCGCGAAAGCCGATCGAGAAAGTCTTCACCGGGCGGGACGACTGGGCCTGCATCTGGGCCGCGACGATGGAGGAGTCGATGCCGCCGGAGAGGAAGACGCCCAGTGGGACGTCGGAGATCATGCGCAGGCCGACCGCGTCGCGCAGAAGGACGTCGAGATGCTCGGTTGCCTCCGCGTCGCTGCCGGTGAAGCGGCCGGTCAGGCCTCGCTCCGCCGCGCCGGCCACCGACCAGTAGGTCGAACGCCTGACCTCGCCCGCGGCCGTGATGGTGACGATCGTGCCGGGCATGACCTTCTGCACATCGCGGTAGATCGTTCGTGGAGCCGGGATGTACGCGTAACGAAAGTAAGCGGCCAGTGCGTCCCGGTCGAGCTCTCCCGCAAAGTCGGGATGGGCGCGCAGCGCCTTCAGCTCCGAGGCAAAAAACCAGGCGCCCTGGGAGCGCCCGAGGTAGAGCGGCTTGACTCCCATCCGGTCGCGGATCAGATGCACGCTGCGGGTGTCCCGGTCCCAGAGGGCAATGGCGAACATGCCGATGAAACGCCGCACCGACTCCTCGACGCCCCATGCCTCGAACGCGGCCAGCATGACCTCGGTGTCGGAATGCCCGCGAAACTCCGGGGCCAGGCCGGCCTGGCGAAGCTCGCGGCGAATGGACTCGAAGTTGTAGACCTCTCCGTTGTAAGCCAGCACGAAGCGTCCGCTGACGGAGTGCATGGGCTGATGACCCGCGGGGGAAAGGTCGATGATGGAGAGGCGCCGGAAGCCGACCGCGTACCCGCTCTGCTCGTCGACCCACTGACCCGAGTCGTCGGGACCACGATGCGCGATCCGGGTGGCCATGGCGGCCACCAGGTGGCCACGCTCATCGCCGCTGAAGCGCCCTCCCAGAAGTCCGACCAGTCCGCACATGAAGGCGCCGATCAGCCTTCGATCCGGTAGTACTCCCGGTACCACTTCACGAAGGCGCGAATGCCTTCGCGCACGGTCGTGTTCGGGCGGAACCCCACGGCCGCTTCCAGCTCGGAGACGTCGGCCATGGTGGACGGCACGTCGCCCGGTTGAATGGGCAGCAGCTCCATCACGGCCGTCTTCCCCAGCTCTTCTTCCAGCACGTGGATGTAGTCGAGCAGCTCCACGGGATTGTTGTTGCCGATGTTGTAGATCCGATAGGGCGCCCGCCCGCGCGCGGGATCGGGATCGGCGGCGTTCCATTCCGGATCGGGGGCGGCCACCTGATCGACGATGCGCACGACCCCTTCGGCGATGTCATCGACGAAGGTGAAGTCGCGCACCATCCGGCCTTCGTTGTAAACCGGAATGGGCTCGCCGTTGAGGATGCCTTTGGTGAAACGGAACAGAGCCATGTCCGGCCGGCCCCACGGTCCGTACACGGTGAAGAAGCGCAGACCCGTGGTGGGGAGCCCGAACAGATGCGCATACGTGTGCGCCATCAGCTCATTCGCTTTCTTCGTGGCGGCATACAGAGACACCGGATGATCGACGTTCTGATGCTCCGAGAAAGGCTGGCGGACATTCGCCCCATAGACCGAGCTGGAGGAGGCATAGACCAGGTGCTCCACGTTCTGCGCGCGACACCCCTCGAGGATGTTCAGAAATCCCGTGACGTTGCTGTGCGTGTACGCGTGAGGGTTGGTCAACGAATAGCGCACGCCGGCCTGCGCGGCGAGGTGGATCACCCGCGCCGGCCGCGCCTCGGCGAAGAATCGCACCATGGCCTCGGGGTCGCCGACGTCGAGTCGCTCGAAACGGAACCGGGGATGCGCCTGCAGCCGCGCCAGTCGCGCTTCCTTCAACGAGACGTCGTAGTAGTCGTTGAGGTTATCGATGCCCACGACGTCGTCTCCACGATCGAGCAAGCGATGTGCGACGTGAGAACCGATGAAGCCGGCCGCGCCGGTGACCAGGATGGACAAGCGGCGCGAATCATAACCCGAGCCGCCGATGGTCACACAGATGAACGTCCCCGGAACGACAGACGCCGGCCGATGGTTCAAGGCGAGGAGTGAAGTCCACCGCGGTACCACTCGATCGTGCGGCGTAATCCGTCCTCGAGCTTCACGTGCGCCACGAATCCGAAGCGCTCGCGGGCCCGGCTGGCGTCGATGCGCCGGCGCGGCTGGCCCCCGGGCAGGCTGCTGTTCCACACGATCCGCCCTTCGTAACCGGTCAGGCGGGCAATCGTCGCGGCCAGGTCCGCGATACTGACCATGTCCCCGGTGCCGAGATTCACAGGGTCGCCGCCGTCGTACCGTTCGGCGGCGGCCACGACCCCGTGTACGGCATCGTCGACGTACAGAAATTCACGGGTCGGGGTGCCGTCGCCCCAGAGCTCGACCTCGTCCAGACCCGCGGCCTGCGCATCGGCAAACTTTCGGATCATGGCCGGGATGACGTGACTGGTCTGCAGATCGAAATTGTCCCTCGGTCCATAGAGGTTCGCCGGAAGAAGGTAGATGCCGTTGAAGCCGTACTCCTCGCGGTATGCCTGCAGTTGGACGAGAAGCATCTTCTTGGCCAGGCCGTACGGTGCGTTGGTCTCCTCGGGATATCCGTTCCAGAGATCGTCTTCGCGAAACGGCGTGGGAGTGTGCTTCGGATAGGCGCAGACCGTTCCCAGGCAGACGAACTTCTGCACTCCGGCCAGCCGGGCCTGCTCGATGAGCTGGATGCCCATGAGCGCGTTCTCGTAGAAGAAACGTCCCGGATGGGAACGATTCGCGCCGATGCCTCCCACGACCGCCGCGGCGTGGATCACGACGTCGGGCCGGCTCTCGGCCAGGTGACGCGCGATCGCGGCCCCATCGCGCAGATCGAGCTCACTGGCACGAGGAGCAAAGAGGGCCGCGGGCTGCTCGCGCTCCAGTCGCTCACGCAGGTGCCCGCCGAGAAACCCTCCGCCACCCGTGAGCAGCACGCGGTGATCGCTCCACTTCACGGTCGCGCTCCCCCCGTCCGCAACTCGCGCTCGGCGAGCGCCAGGTCGGATTCGACCATGAGCGCGATGAGCTCTTCGAACGTTGTGGCCGGCTCCCAGCCCAGGCGCTCGCGCGCCTTGGTCGGATCACCGCGAAGATTGTCGACCTCGGAGGGACGGAAGTAACGGGGATCGATCTCCACCAACACCCTCCCCGTTCCACGCTCGATCCCTTTCTCCTCGACGCCGGTGCCGCTCCACTCGAGCACGAAACCCGCTTTCGCGAACGCTACTTCGCAAAGCTCACGGACGCTGTGCGCGACACCGGTGGCGATCACGTAGTCGTCCGGCTGCTCCTGCTGGAGCATCCGCCACATGGCATCGACATAGTCGCGGGCATAGCCCCAGTCGCGCAGCGCATCGAGATTGCCGATGTACAGGCGATCCTGCAATCCGTGGTGAATCCGGCCAACCGCCCGTGTCACTTTGCGGGTCACGAACGTCTCGCCTCTCCGCGGCGACTCGTGGTTGAAGAGAATCCCATTCACGCCGAAGAGACCGTAAGCCTCGCGATAGTTGACGATGGCCCAGTAGGCGAACAGTTTCGACACGGCGTAGGGACTGCGCGGATGGAAGGGCGTGTGCTCGTTCTGCGGAGGCGGCGTCGATCCGAACATCTCCGACGACGAAGCCTGGTAGATGCGCGGCTGGAGGTCCACCTCGCGAATGCACTCCAGGAGACGAAGGACGCCCACGGCGTCGATCTCGGCCGTGTATTCCGGAACGTCAAAGGAGACTTTGACATGGCTCTGCGCGCCGAGGTTGTAAATCTCCTCCGGATTCACGACGCGCAGGATCCGATTCAGCGAGGAAGCGTCGTTGAGATCGCCATAGTGAAGAATCAGACGCCGTTCCGACTCCTGGGGATCCTGGTAGAGGTGATCGATGCGATCGGTATTGAAGGACGAGGAACGACGGATCACTCCATGGACCTCGTAGCCCTTTTCGAGGAGAAGCTCGGCCAGATACGAACCGTCCTGGCCGGTGATGCCGGTGATGAGCGCGCGTTTGAGGTTCATGCCGCGCTCACTGTCCGTCCGCGAGCCGCTGGGAGACGGCGGCCAGTTCGGCCGCGCGGTCATCCGTCGCCGCCTCTTCATCCTTGGCAATGGCCAAGTAGGCATCGGGGTCAGGCGCACCGAGCAGATCCTCCACGCGCGCCTCGACATAAGCGCGTGACACCCGGCGGTAAACGTCATCCTGGCGATGCTCCATGCGCGGGGGAGGCTGGGCCGAAGCCTTCTCATCGAGCACGATCGGACGGAGAGGTTGGCTCGAGGTCTGACCACGATCCGCAACGACCACGTCCGGGCGCCGGGTGCCGGTCGGGAGGCGGGAGAAGATGTATCCGATGAATGAGGGCGAAAACTCGGAAAGCGTCCAACCGGAAAGATCGTAAAGGTCCCGCGCCCCGACCGCACGACCGAGCGAGGCGGTCGGTCCTTCCATGAGGAACCTGACCTTCCCCTGCCCATCGCGCACGTAAATCACGGGGACGGAAAAGAACGCATCGAAGTACAACCAGTCCTCATGTTCCTTCGACCAGACCCGTCCGACCGTGTGCGGCGAGAGGTGGCGAACCGGGTCGTAAAGGGCGATGAGCTGGGGCTTCTCGAAATGGTTCGCGGCGATGAGACAGACCGCGCCGTTGATCTGATCACAGTATCCGAGACCCGACACGAGAGCAGGCCAGAACGTCGGATCGTAGCGCGTCTCGTCCGGGGTTGATGGACTGAGGACCAGCCGGCGGGCCGACGTGATCATGCGGGCCAGAATCTCTACATCGTTGCCGCCCGCTTCTGCGGCACTGTCCCCGATCCGCTCGGCCAGGGACGCCTGCACGTATCCCCGCAGGAGCCGCTTGGCCGCCGACTGAACGTGTCCCTCGTTCGGTGTATGCCCGTCCAGAAGTGGATCGGCAGTGGCCACCACGATCCACCGCAGCACTGGCGCCGGAGGCTGCACGAAGAGGATCAACCCCACCACGGCCCCGACCAGCAGCGCCACCGCGATCGCGGGTCGAATGAAGCGAGCGCTCACAGCCTGGATGATAACACCCGGGCTCGCCGTCAATCGCCTTCTGCGATCGACAGCAAGTACTTCCCGTAAGTGCTGTTCTTCAACGGGGCGGCAAGCGCGCGGAGGCGCTCCGCGTCGATCGCTCCCATGTAGTAGGCGACCTCTTCCGGACAAGCGATCTTCAGTCCCTGACGGAGCTCGACCGCGCCGACGAAGTTGGAGGCCGCCAGTAAGGATTCCTGGGTGCCGGTATCAAACCAGGCATAGCCACGACCCAACTGTTCGACGTGAAGGTCTCCCCTCTCCAGATAGAGACGGTTGACGTCGGTGATCTCCAGCTCTCCCCGCTTCGAGGGAGGAAGCTTGGCCGCCATCTCCACTACGTCCCTGTCGTAAAAATAGAGCCCGGTGACCGCAAAGTTCGACTTGGGCTCGGGTGGCTTCTCCTCGATCGACAACGCCCGGCCATCGGGAGCGATCTCCACGACGCCGTACCGCTCGGGGTCCTGTACGCGATAAGCGAAGACACTGGCCCCCTGCTCGCGTTCGGTGGCCCGTCGCAAGGCCTCCGGCAGACCATGACCGTAGAAGATGTTGTCGCCGAGAATGAGGCAGCTCGGATCATCACCGACGAAATCCCGGCCCACGATGAACGCGTCCGCCAGCCCCCGCGGCGACTCCTGAACGGCGTACTCGATGCGCAGACCCCACTGACTCCCGTCGAGGAGCAGGGCGCGAAAGAGGCCCTGATCCTGGGGTGTGGTGATGATCAGAAATTCGCGAATGCCCGCCAGCATCAGCGTGGTCAGCGGGTAGTACACCATCGGCTTGTCGTACACCGGCAAAAGCTGCTTGGAGACGACGGACGTGATGGGGTAGAGCCGAGTCCCCGAACCGCCCGCAAGAATGATTCCTTTGCGCATTGGCCGCGCATTCTATGTCAGGGGGCGGTTGGCGGTTGGCGGTTGGCGGTGTCGGTGGCGGGTCTTGTCGTCGTCGAGTCGTCGAATCGTCGAGTCGTCGAGCCGCCTGATCGTCGAGTCGGGAGGCGGCGGGCCGGAGTCTGATAGGTTCATAGGCTCACAGTCTCATAGAGGCTCGTGGCCTGTGCACCTATGAGACTGTGAGACTGTGAGACTCGACGACTCGACGACTCGACGACGAAACGACCCGACGCCCCGCCAACCACCAACCGACCGCTAGACTAGACTGCCTAGGCCACCCGGCCTTTCCGGGCGCGCACGATCGCACCGACGGCCATCCCGAGGGCGAACCCTCCCACGTGAGCCCACCAGGCCACTCCGGCGACCTCCTGCGTCCCTCGCGCGGCTTGCAGGGAGAGGAAGCCGTTGAAGAACTGCATGGCGAACCACACCGGCAGGAACAGCAAGGCGGGGATCTCCGCCATGGCCCAGTAGACGACCAGCGGGAAGAGCGTGACGATGCGTGCCCGCGGACGCAGGACGAGAAACGCCCCGAGCACACCGGCAATGCTGCCTGAGGCTCCGATCGATGGGATGACGGAGGCCGGGAAGAGAGAGGCGTGCAGCAGACTCCCGGCCGCCCCACAGGCCACATAAAACAGCAGATAGCGCCCCCGCCCCATGGCATCTTCCACTGCGCCCCCGAAGACCCACAGGTAGATGAGATTGCCGATCAGGTGAACGAATCCGCCGTGCAGGAAGAGCGATGAGACGAGCGTGATGGCCACTTCCCACGGTGCATACCCGTAGGCGGCCGGATGGAGCAGGCGGGCGGGCATGAAGCCGAAGGTCTGGATGATCCGTTCGGTCATGGGCCCGAGGATCAACTGGGCAAAGAAGATCACCACGTTCAACAGCACCAGCCCACGATTCATGAGGGGAATCCGCGCCGGGGCGACGGTGTGTCGTAGAGGAATCATCTCGATATCGGTTGGCGGTTGGCGGTTGGCGGTTGGCGGTTGGCGGTTGGCGGTTGGCGGTT
>JBDTOZ010000155.1:0-5173 GCA_039932995.1 Acidobacteriota bacterium
CGGCGTGACGCCTACTCGTGCGAGCGCCTCTCCCAGTCTTCTTTCAGGGCCTTCCCGGGGGAACGGCCTTGCAGCCGCGGCTTCTCCAGCATCAGGGAGAGCAGATCGGCCACGCCCCAGGCCAGCAGCGTGACCGTGGCCAGGGTGAAAAGCTGCGGAAGCGTGTGCAGGCCCAGGAGCAGGAACAACGTGATCGGGACCGCGATCCCCATCACGATGACGCCGATTACCAGTCGCACACCAGTCACGTAGCGCTCATTGAATCACACCCCGCCTCATTCAACGCAGGGAGCGCTCTTGGACTGCGGTCCCTTCATTGCCGCTCGTGTGTGGCGAGAGAAAGCGCGCTCAACGCGCTTCGGCAATGACGCTGGCTGCGCCGGCCGCATCGCCCGCGCGATTCTCGACGCGGCTGTGAAAGTCCTGTTCGAAGTTCTGGACCTTCTCCACGTAGTTGCGCGTCTCCTGGAACGGCGGCACTCCGTTGAAGCGCTTCACATTCCCTTCGCCGGCGTTGTATGCGGCGATCATCTTGGTCTCATTGCCGTCGAACCGGTCGCTGAGGTATTTCAGATACTTCGTTCCCGCGGCGATGTTCTGCGCGGGGTTGGTCAGATCGCGTGCTCCCATCCAACGGCCCGTGCGGGGGACGAGCTGCATGAGCCCTACCGCCCCCGCTCCCGATCGCGCGGCCGGCCGGAAGCGAGACTCTGCCTGGACCACCGCCGCCACCAGCTCCGGTCGGACGTTCTGCTTCTTGGCCTCTTTATAGATGATCGAGCCGAAGGGAACTTCCTTGTGGAAGAACTCCTCGCGGACTTTCTCCGTCACGATCGACAGGGTCTTCGGCGCGGCAGAGATCGTCAGGAGCGGCGAATCCGCCACCGAGCTCACCCCTTCCTCGACACCGCTGGCGACCTGGAGCGCAATCGACTCCGCGGCTTTCAGATCCTTGACCAGGGCTCCGTCCACCGAATCGCTGGACGCTTCGAGCGCGCCCATTTTCCCGCCGGTGGGTACGCCATGGGGAAGCATCTTCAGGGGCACGCCCAGTCCGCCCAGAGCTAAGGAGGCCCCGAGGGCCCAGGTCGCGTATTTCTTGCGGAGGCCGTTGAGCTTCGCAGGACGGACCGCCTCCACCTCACGTCGAAGTTGGGCACGGTCGAAGTTGTCGAGAAACCGCTCCTGGTACGGCCTCTTTCCCTTGAGCTCCGGCATCGCTGTGTCCTCCTGCTGCATGGGCTACTTATTAGCAATGCAGAGGCCAGCCGGAAATGGCTGAGCTGCGGGAACTTATCGCCCGGACATGGCACGGGTTAGAATGCCGGACTCATGAGGATCGCGCCGCTGCTGGCGGCCGGGCTGCTGTTCGCCCTGCCCGCTTTCCCGGACGACTGCTGGGACTCCGTCCTCCCCGTCGCTCATGCGTCTCCCAACCCCCTGATTGTGCGGATGCTTCGTTACGCCGACCTGGCCGCCTCGCATCGAGTCTCCGGGCTGGCCAGCTACTACTCGGCGTTTTTCGACGGACGGAAGACCGCGAACGGGGAGATCTATCGAAATCGCAAATACTCCGCCGCGCACCTCACGCTTCCCCTGGGGACGTGGATCGAAGTGACCTCTCGCGCCACCGGCAGGACGCTCCGCATGCGCGTCAACGATCGCGGACCCTACGCGCGTAAGTTCTGTCTCGATCTCTCCCGCGCCGCGGCCCGCTACCTCGGAGTGGACGAGAGCGAAGACCGCCACGTCGACATCCGCATCATCGCCCTTCCGGGTGAACAGCCCCTCCCGGCTTCGGATTGAGGATTGAGGATTGAGGATTGAGAGAAACCGGCGCGAACGACGCTCGTCGTTCGCAGCATCCTCAATCCTCAATCCTCAATCCGAAGAAGCTGGGAGGGTGAAGCAGAACGTGCTGCCTTCGCCGAGCACGGATTCGACGGAGAGCTCGCCCCCGTGGCTCTCGATGAGCCGCTTCGCGAGATAGAGCCCGTAACCGGGACCACCGCCGCGGGCCTTATCGAGCTTGCTCATGCCTCCCAGCTCGAAGACCTGATTGATGTAGCGAGGGTCGATGCCGATGCCGTTGTCCCGCACGCAGAAGCGCGTGCCCCCACCCTCCGCGCGGGTGACGTCAATGACGATCCGCCGCTCGCCCTTCTCGCGGTCGCTGAAAAACAGCGCGTTGGAAATGATAACCCCGATCGCCTCGCGGATCTTCTCCGGGTCGACGTTCACCACCGGCAGGTCGGCGGGCAGCTCGACACGTACGCCCCCCTCCTCGATCTGGAAGTTGTACTTGAGGATCACTTCCTCCACCACCTCACGAAGCGGTGTCGGTCTGCGCGCACTTGGCCGGGCCAGCAACTTGATGAGATGCGACATCTCATCGAGCACGCGCTTCATGTACTGCGCGCTCGAACGGATGCGGCGCAGGAAGTCCTGCCCCTCCTCATCCAACTTGTCCAGGTAGTCCGTGAGCAGCAGGTCGCTGAATCCGTCGACCGCGAAGATCGGAGACTTCAGATCGTGCGAGAGGACGCTGAACAAGCGGACCAGTTCCTCCTGAGTGGCGGGTCTGTCCGCCGTGGGGCTCTGTTCCAGGGTATCGATGGCGTCACCTCCAGCGGGGGCGATCTGTGCAGGAGTTGTACCGCCGGGGCGAGGCGGCTGGCGGGGCAACCGTTCTCGCCGCCCGGAAGACTCGCGGGCGAGACGCCCACGAGCCAGCCGGCGAGACGCCGGCGCTCCGGTGCGTTGCCCTCGGCACCAACTCCTGCGAGTTGGACATGCGCGTGCCCATCACGGCTTCCGGAACGTGGCGATCTGGCCTTCTCCGGCCACTTCCGCCGTGCCGTCCGCGCCGATGAGGACCGCTGTTTTCGCTGGGATTCCGATGCCCACCTGAACCTCGGGGAGAGACATCAGGCGACGGAGGGTCGTGTCGTTTTGCGCATCGAACCCCGTCTCCACGATCGTGCCGGCCAGCCAGCCCAGTCCCGGCAACGAGGTACTCCCGCGCATGTCGCGTGTGTGCGTCCCGAAACAGGAGGCCGCGGCCCCGATCGCGGCAATGACCACTCCTGCGGCCGCGGCTTCGCGCAGGGCGGCTTCCGTTGCCGACTCTCGCACGGTCTCCAGCAGCGCGTTGGTCACGCCACCACCGATGTAGACCATCCCCGCGCCGGCAATCACGTCCAGATTCTTTTGCCTGCGGCTGTCACGGCCGCGATAGACCGGAACATTCACGACGCTCAGCGACGGATCGAGCTCCTGAAAATACTTGCCCAGGTGGACCGCATATTCGGCCGAGCCTGAAGCCGTCGGCAGAAACGCAATCGTGCGCCGGCCCTCCGGCATCCGCGCCACCAGCAGCCGGTCGATCTCACGCGTCTCGCCGAACGAGAACTCACCACCGCCGATCAGGCCGAGGGTCCGGAGGGGAGTGGAGAGCTGGAATTGAAGAGGCATGTCAGGTGCGTCTTTCGTTGGCGGTTGGCGGTTGGCGGTTGGCGGACCATATCGCATCCAGGTCGAGATGGGTCCAGGTCGCGTTGGTCCAGGTCGCGGTCAGACCGGTCGTGGTTGGCCGGCGGCCTCCCGCCAACCGCCAACCGTCAACCGCCAACCCCAACCGTCAACCCAAACGACAGCAACCCGCTTACGATATCCCCATGCAACCCGACTCGACGGAGCGGAGCAGTTCCCTGGTGGCCATCGTCACCGGGGGTACGAGTGGACTGGGCGCGGCGATCACGGTGCGGTTGCGGGAACGCGGACTGACCGTGGTCACGGTCTCCCGCCGCGACGAGGCCGATATCTCCGGCGACGCCTCACGTGAAGAGACCGTCCAGCGCGCCGTCTCCCACGCGGACTCCCTCGGCACGATCACCCTTCTCGTCAACTGCGCGGGCCTGGGCGTCTTCGGCGGCGCAGGTTCGTATGTCGAAGCCGACGTGCGTGAGGTCCTCGATGCAAACCTCGTCTCCATGATTCTCTTCTGCGACGAGCTCTTCCCCCGCTTCACCCGCGACGGCGGCACGATCGTGAACATCCTCTCCACCGCCGCCCTCACCGCCAAGCCGGGCGAGAGCGTCTATTGCGCCGCCAAATGGGGAGCGCGCGGCTACACCGACGTGCTCCGGCTGGAAGCCAAAGGAACGAAGGCGCGCGTCCTCGCGGTCTCCCCGGGCGGAATGCAGACTCCGTTCTGGGACCATGAGCGCGAAGGATTCATGGACCCCCACGAGATCGCCCGCATCATCGTCGAAGCCCTCGAGGCCAAGGTCAATGTCAGTCAGCTCGTGATCGAGAGGTGAGGGTTGGCGGTTGAGGCGCTCACGGGACCCCGCAGTCAGGTATCCTTCGCCAGTCCCCCCTCAATCCGTCCGAATCGTCGAGAGGAGTTCTCATGCGTCGCAGTCTCGTGCTCACGATCGCGCTCTTTCTGGTTCTTCCGCTGCTCGCGCAGGATCCACACGCACCCACCGCTGCCCCACCCGCACCTCCATCCGCGGCAGCGGCGCCGGAGATCGGACCGGCGGATCTCTGGAACGCCCTCGTCCAGGGCAACAAGCAGTTCGTGGGCGGAACCGTCACCTACGACAAACTGAAAGAAGAGCGGGCCATCCTCCGCTCCTCGCAGTTGCCTCCCATCACCGTGCTGGCCTGCTCCGACAGCCGCGTGCCCCCCGAACTGATCTTCAATCAGTCCCTCGGTGCGCTCTTCGTCGTCCGCACGGCGGGCAACGTGGCGGATGAATTCGGTCTCGCGTCCGTCGAGTACGCGATCGCGCAGGGCTACACCCGGCTCCTGGTCGTCCTCGGACACGAGAACTGCGGCGCCGTCGTCGCATCCCTCGGCGGCGCCGACCCCGCCACGCCCGCCCTCACGGCCCTGGCCGCACGCATCCGCACGTCCTTCATCGGCATCCCCTACGACTCCCGCGATCCGGCGAACGTGAAGAAAGCCGTGGAGATGAACGCCCGCGCCGCCGCCGCCCAACTCCTCGCCTCCAGCATCCTCATCCGCAACGCCGTCGCCACCAACCGCATCAAAGTCATCACCGCCTACTACGACCTCGCATCAGGTGAGGTGAAGAAGATCGAGTAGGGTGACGCGGGAAGTGCGCCGGGCAGGATGCCCGCGCCCCATGGTTCATCGCGCCAA
>JBDTOZ010000156.1:0-6619 GCA_039932995.1 Acidobacteriota bacterium
TTCGAGGTTAGTCGTACAGCGCTG
Source organism: Acidobacteriota bacterium (assembly GCA_039932995.1). Classification (GTDB taxonomy): domain Bacteria; phylum Acidobacteriota; class Thermoanaerobaculia; order Gp7-AA8; family Gp7-AA8; genus QHVT01. Next base: position 25 of record JBDTOZ010000156.1, read on the forward strand.
TGTAGTCGCAACCAAAGCCGCCGTCACCACGGACAACCGGCAACCAGCAACAATCACTGTCATCGCCTCCGTATGTGGCTCTGTGGCTCCGTGCCTCTGTGGTGAACGGTCTCTGCTGGCGAAGGCGAGCAGCGTCCCTCCCCCGGAAAACCGGGGGAGGGACATTGCCTTAGAAGCCGTAGCGCAGGCCGAATTGATACCGGCGCTGGGAGCCGCCGACGATGGCCGTCGGCTTGCCGAGGTTTGGATTGCCCTCGGGCGGGTTGAAGTCCTGGTAGAACGCGTAACGCTCTTCATTGAAGACGTTGAACGCTTCCAGCACCACGCCCAGGCGGTGACGGCCGGCGACGGTGAACGTCTTGTCGGCGCGCAGGTCGATGGTCGTCCAGCTCGGGCTCTCGCCCGTCTTGGCCTGGAAACAACCCGTGCAGAAGCCCTTGCTGAAGTCGTTGATGCGGAACCGGTCGCCCGAGCTGTACTGCAGCAGGCCGCTCAGGCGGATGTCCCACGGGATGCCCACGATGCCGTTGGCGACCACGCGGTGGTCCTGCGTCCCCGGCGTACCGTAACGCGGCCAGTCGGCGATGGTGGGCAGGTCGAGGCTGAACAGGTCGCCGCCGATCTGCTCGGCGTCCGCCCATGTGTACGCGACATTGAAGCCGAAATGCGAGGCATCGGTGTACGGGCGATCCAGGGTCAGATAGACCGCGTCATACCAGGTGCGCACGTCATCCGAGGAGATCAGGTAATTGCTGTAGTTCGGGTCGAGCTGCGGGCAGCACGAGCCCTTGCCCCACACATAGCTGAAGCCGTTGTAGCTGCGAATGTTGGCGTAGCTGGCCGAGGCCACCATGGTGCCGAAGGCCTGGCGGATGCCCAGGTTCCACTGATTGGAGTACGGAACCTTGGTGTCGTTCTCGATGAGGAACACTTCCGGCTTGCCGGTCTGGCCGGTGGAGAGCAGTTCCTGGAGTCCGGCCGGAGTGAAGTAGCGGCTATCCCATTTCACCGTGGGCGAGCCGTCGCGCGGCGTGCCGTCGGCCGAGAAGCGGAAGAGGCCGACGCTGTGCTGCAGGCGGAAACGCTCATCGAGCGTGTTGTTGAACAGACCGCGGTCGTAATAGCGGCCCGCGCCGCCGAAGGCCACGGTGCGGCCGTTCTTGAAAATGTCATAGCTGAAGCCGAGCCGCGGCTGGAACAGGTCCGTCTTCGGCTCGCGGTCATTGCCGTCCGAGAAGTACTTGGCCGGGAACTCGTCCGACAGACGGGCCCGGATCTCCGGAGGCGTGACGTAGTCGGTGTCGAACATGTTGGTCTCGTAGTCCCAACGCAGTCCGAGGTTCAACGTCAGAGAATCCGTGACCTCCCAGTCGTCCTGACCGTAGATGCCGAACTCCTCGTTGTTGGCCGAGAGGTCCGGATCGCCGAAGCCATAGCGGGCCTCGAACGGAAAGTCGGCGCTGATGTCCGAGCGAAACACGTAGACCGGGTTTTCATTGAACTTCTTGGTGACCGTGTAATCGAGGAAGTCGGCCGTGCCGCCCACCTTGAAATTGTGGTGGCCGTGGAAGTCGAAGCCCGTGAGGGTGAGGTCGTCGCGCAGAGCGAAGCGCGTCTGACCGATCTTCTGTTCCGTGTCCCGGCCGCCGATGCGGATCAGGCCGATGTAATCGCGGCCCACCAGGCTGCTGTCCAGCGGCGTGGGATTCCAGAGGAAATCCTGATAGCTGACCGACGCCTCATTGAGCCAGGAATTGGCGGTGAGCTGGTGACGGAGGGTCGTGCCCCAGACGTCCTGCTTCGTGTTCTCCGCCGACTCACGGCTGGTGCCGCCGCCGAAACCGCGGATGTCGGTCTCTTTACGGTAATTGGCGCTCCAGTCGACGATCTGGCTGGAGGTGGGCTGGAAGCTCACCTTGCCGAAGGCCAGGTCGGAGCGGAACGGAGAGACGAACGTGCCCGCGTACTGCTGGGCCAGCGCATAGAGCGTGGGATTGTTGGTGAAGCCGCCCGTATTCGCGGACGGGATGGTCACGGTCTCTTCCCGATCCTGATCGTTCGCTTCATAAGAGAAGAAGAAGTGCATCTTGTCTTTGATGATCGGACCGCCCAATGACAGTCCGTACTGGTTGCGCTTGTACTCGGGATTCGCGCCGTTCAGCGGGTTCTCATCGACCAGGCTCTTGTCCTGGTAATAGATGAACGCGTCGCCAGTGAGGCTGTTCGAGCCGGACTTGGTGACGGCGGTGATGATGGCGCTGGAGGCCTTCTGGTATTCGGCGCTGTAGTTCTGGGTGATGACCCGGAACTCCTGCACGGCGTTCTGCGGGAACGGATTGCCGCGGCTGGAATCCTGCCCGACCACGCCGCCCTGGATGACGTCGTTCTTGAAGCTGACGCCGTCGATGAAGACGTTCGTGGCGGAAGAGGACTGCGCGCCCGCCTTCACTTCCTTGCGGAACTCGTCGGTGCCGAGGTTCACCCCGGGCGCCAGGGCCGCGAAGTTGAGGAAGTTACGGTCGTTCTGGGGCAGGCTCTCGATCTGCTGCCGGGTCACGTTCGTGGCGATCTCCGACGTCTCGGTCTCGACGGCGGTGGCACCGACGACGGTGATCGACTCCGTCAGCACCATGTCCGGCGTGAGCCGGAAGTCGAGCGAGAGATTCTGCCCGACCAGGACCCGCACTTCCTTGGCCGAGCCCTTGTACGAGGGCGCGGTCACGTCGATGCGGTAATTCGCCGGCGCCAGACCGGCCAGCGTAAATCGACCATCGCCACCGGCCGCGGCGGAGTTCGTGAACCCCGACTCGGTGTTGGTGGCGGTGATCGTGGCTCCGGGAAACACGTTGCCACTTTCGTCATGGACCGTGCCGGTGATCGTGGCGGTGGACTGCGCCAAGGCGCTTCCTGCGAGCGCGGTGAGGAGCAGCATCACTCCCAATACTGCGGTAAAGCGATTGCGGGACATCGCGAGCCTCCTATTCATTCCTGGGTTTCCTGTCTTGGATTGGCTGTGCACCGCAAGAGCGGCGCACGACGAGCGAGGTGGTGAGACGTGCGGTGGAATGGTCTCCGCCGATGAGGATCTGCAGGCCCCGGCGCCCGAGCTCGGCGATCGGGACCTTCACGGTCGTCAGCGGCGGATCGAGAAAACGGGCGATGGGGATGTCGTCGAATCCGACCAGGGCCATGTCGGCGGGCACGCGGACCCGCGCGTCGCGAAACGCGCTGAGGGCTCCGATGGCCATGGAATCGTTCGCGGCGAAGACTGCCGTGGGCCGCGGCTTCAGCGCCAGGATCTTCTTCCCGGCCTGGTATCCCGATTCCTCGGTGAAGTCGCCCGCCCACTCGACCGTACGGAGGTCGCGCGTGCGCGCTCCGGCGCGAAACCCGCGGCGGCGTTGTTCGGCATCCACGTTCTGCGCCGGACCGCCGATGAAGGCGATGTACTCGTGACCGAGCGAGGCCAGATGCCGCACCACGTCCCGGGCCCCGGCGGCGTTGTCGATGGTGATCGACGGACGACCGGCCGCCCTGGCGTTGAGCAGCACCGCCGGAATGCCCAGGGGAAGGTCCGCGCAGAGCGCGTCGGGATCGAGGTCGGGCGACATGATGATCAGACCGTCCACCAGTCCGCGCACCGCCTGCACCACCGAGCGCATCTCGTCGCGGTCGGCGTGCGAGCCGGAAAGCAGCAAGTGGTAGCCGAGCTCGCGCGCGGCCAGGTCGATGCCGCGGATCACCTCGGAGAAGAACTCGCCGTGCAGGTCCGGCAGGACCACGCCGATGGTGCGCGTGGAACGGGTGGAGAGACTGCGCGCCCCGGCGTGAGGGACGTAGTGCAGCTCGCCGGCGACGTCCATGACCCGGCGCGCGGTCTCTTCGCGCATGGGACCTTTCTGGTTGAAGACGCGGGAGACGGTGGCCACGGAAACGCCTGCGCGAGCCGCAACGTCCCGGATGGTGACGTTCGGTGGTGCGTTGGCGGAGCGTGGCAGCGTGCGCGGCATGCTCGGATGTAACCGGTTACACGACGCTACAGCCGTTGCCTGAACATTGTCAAGCGTGCCCTTCCTCAGTCGGAAAAGTCGCACACGGCAGGCCTTCCATCCTTCGGGCCGTGCCCGGCAGATCCGTTGTTGGCCTGCTCGCCTCGCGCGAGCTCCGCCCCGGGCGCAAGAGACGAAAACGGCGGGCCGAAGCCCGCCGCCATGGAGGAAGCCTGTCGCGATTCGTCGTCAGACCGTCGGCTGGTTGCGCACCGGAATCTTGGTCGCGGCGGCGTCGGCGGGACGTTGCCGGACGGCGCTCATGGCCATCTGCAGCATGGAGGTCACGTCGGAGAGATCCGCCGGAACGATCATCGTGTTGCCGGCCTTGGCCAGGTTGCCGAACTCTTTGATGTACTGCTCGGCCAGACGGAGCTGCATGGCTTCGAAGCCCCCCGTGATCATCGTGGCCTCGGCCACGCGGCGGATGCCTTCGGCCGTGGCCTCGGCCACGGACAACATGGCCTGCGCCTGCCCCTCGGCCTCATTGATCTGCGACTGCTTCTTGGCCTCGGAGTTCTTGATGGTCTGCTGCTTGTGGCCCTCGGCCGTGTTGATGGCCGCATCGCGCTCGCCCTCGGACTGCAGAATGACGGCGCGCTTCTCCCGCTCCGCTCGCATCTGCTTCTCCATCGCCGCCAGCACGTCCTGCGGCGGATTGATGTTCTTGATCTCGTAGCGCAGCACCTTCACGCCCCAGGCCTCCGAGGCCTTGTCCACTTCCTGGACCACCTGAGAGTTGATGTTCGAGCGCTCTTCGAAGGTGCGGTCCAGGTCGATCTTGCCGATCTCGCTGCGGAGGTTGGTCTGGGCAAGCTGCTGGATCGCGTACGAGTAATCGCTGATGCCGTACGAGGCCCGCTCCGGGTTCAGCACCTTGAAGTAGAGGATGCCGTCCACGCCCACCTGCACGTTGTCCTTGGTGATGCAGACCTGCTCGGGGACGTCGAGCGCAATCTCTTTGAGAGAGTGCTTGTAGCGCACGGTGTCGAAGAAGGGCCAGAGGATGTGCAGGCCGGCGCCGAGAGTGTCGTAGTACTTGCCCAGGCGCTCCACGACCCAGCCCTGTTGCTGCGGAACGACGCGGACGATCTTGGAGATGACGATCATCGCGAAGACCGCGACCACGACTGCTACGATCAATTGTCCGTTCATTAGATGCTTCCTCTTTGGGGTTGGATGTTCATGACGCGCGGACGTGGAGGACCAATCCGTCCACTTCCACCACGGCACAACGTTGACCTTGATTCAAGACCGTCTCGCCCACGTTCCGCACACTCCAGGTCGTCCCGCGCATGTCGGCCCGACCCAGCCCCTGCGGAGCGATTTCCTGGGACGCCATGGCCGTCTGTCCAACCAGGGAGTCGACCACCTTCTTCTGGTCGAGCTTCAGTTTGCGCACGGCGATGGGCCGGAGAAAGATGAACGAGAAGACGGACACGGCCGTGAAGATGAGCAACTGCATCCACAGCGGCATCTCCACACCGAACGCCACCAGAAGCCCGACCACGAGCGCGCCCACGGCGAAAAATCCGATGTGCAACGTCGCCGAGAAGAGCTCCAGCCCCAGCAGGGCAAAAGCGATCAGAACCCAGATCCACCAGGACATGTGTGTGTGCGAAGGAGGTTAGCACGGTTGGCGGTTGGCGGTTGACGGTTGGCGGTTGACGGTTGGCGGTTGGCGGTTGGCGGTTGACGGTTGGCGGTTGGCGGGAGGCGGGAGGACGCGCGGCCCATGGTTCATCGCGCGAGGCACTCCGGTGGGGCCGCGGGCATCCTGCCCGCGGTGGACTCGGGTGCCGTTACGCCCGCGAAATCTGCCCGGCCCGCTGGAACGCGGACTCGGCCTCGCGATCGTGACCGAGTGCCGAGTGGGAGGTGGCCAGACGCAGCGCAGCCTCTCGAGACGCTGGCCGTCATCCGCGAGCGACAGGGCCGCGTCGAAGACGCAGTCGACCTCCGTCAGAGGATCTATCGAAGCGCGCTGACGCGCGAAGGCGCGTCCCACAATGTAGCCCCGGGCTCGGCCCGGGGAACGCGGGATGTCCGTGTGACGCGGCCGCGAAGGCGGCCGCGACAACGTTCGGTGGAGCGTTCTGGACGTCGGCGCGAAATTGTGGCGACCGCCTTCGCGGCCGCGTTGAGAATCGAAGCTCGTTTCCCCGGGCCGAGCCCGGGGCTACATTGTTCGACGCGCCTTCGCGCGTGCGTTGTACGACTGACCTCGAGTTTCTTCGCGCGACGCGAAGATTGCTGGCGGAGTATGGAGCGCCGGCGTCCTCGCCGGCTGGCCCGTGGGCGTCTCGCCCGCGAGTCTTTCTTACGAGAGCGGTGATCGCTGCCCCTCGCACGCCTTCCCCCGCCCGCGGCGAGGACGCCGCACAGCCAGCCGGCGAGACGCCGGCGTTCCTTGGGGTTGGCGGGTGAAGCCCGCGCTGTGGACCACCCGCGGCGCACGAGACACCGCCAACCGCCAACCCCGCCAACCCCCTTCAACTCCTATAATCCCCTCGTCCCATGTCCTTCACTCGCAAGTACCTGCTCTG
>JBDTOZ010000157.1:0-3040 GCA_039932995.1 Acidobacteriota bacterium
GTTCGCGGGGAGGATCGGTCTCGATGCGCAGTTCATTCGAGGGCCGGCCCTCGGCGTCGTAGTCGCGGTCGATGAATCCCTGCACGGCGACCAGGCGCTCGAGAAGCTGACCGTTGAGGGTCAGCGTGACGCTGGCGCGCTCGGGAACATCGAAGGCCACGCGCAGTTTGGCCGGGCCGTCGACGCGGGGCAGTTGCATCACCGACGCTCCGGACATCCACCGCCATTCCTGCGCTCCGTCGTGCTCGGGAGCGCTCCACCCGCTCCCGAACATCGGACGCGCCGTCAGGGGTCGAAGGGCCACCTCGTAGTAATAGTGGCGGGTGATGTTCCAGAGGTGTCCTCGTTCGAAGCGAAACAGCTCGCCCCCCTCCCCTCCTCCCTGCGCCTCCGCCAGGATCATCGCGCGGCCCCCCACCGGCAACGGCAGGTCCGACATCGGCATGCCCCGCTCTTCGGCGACGCGGGTGAAGGGCAGGGACGGCGCCAGGTACTCGAGGAACGGGGTCATGCTGAACCCGGCGTACAGGCGGTCGCGTGCGGGATCGACCTGCGCCAGCGCGGCCTCCACCGCGCGGACCGGCGGCGATTTCTGCGTGCGCACCGGCGTCAGCGCGGGCCAGGTCCAGATCACGAAACCGGCGATGAGCACGGCACCCACCGCGCTCTCGTACCGCCCCACCGTGCGCGCGATGCCGTAGGCCGCCAGCATCGCGAACAACGGCGCATAGGCGATGGAAAAGCGGTTCACGCTGAAACGGTCCAGCATCAGCCAGGTCATCACCGCCACCGGGCCGAATGTGAGCAGCGCGTAGAGCACCGCCTTCTCGCGCCTGCGAATCGCCGCCACGAAGGCCAGGAGCACGAAGAGCGACGTGACGATGCTCAGGGGACGGGACTGATACTGCAAGAGGAAGAAACGATCGGTCAGGCGCCACAACGGCGGCCGGCCCGGGCTGCGGAATGAGTCATACGTGGCGATGTAGCGGCCGTGGTCCCGCACACTCGTGGCGTATCGCTCCATCCCTCCCGTGGCCTCGGCCGCCAGCCAGAATGCTCCCAGCACGATGGCACTGCCCAGCACCGCGGCGAAGATCACGTCGCGCCACGAACGGCGCGCGCGATACCACGTGGCCATCACGCCGGGCGCCAGGCCCACCAGGATGTTCTGCGGCCGAAAGCCGATGGCCACGGCCAGCAGCAGCGTGCCCAGCAGGTACGACTCCGCGCTGCGGCAGCCGCGCAACAACAGGGCCGCCGCCACGCAGGCCAGGACCAGCGAGGGCACGTCGCTCAACGCCGTGCCGCCGAAGAACCAGACATTGGGAAAAAACGCGCATAGGGCCGCCGCGGTCAGGGCCACTCGCGGCGGAAAGCGCAGCTCGCGCGCGAGAAAGACGATCGCCGGAAACAGGAGCACCCCCGCGGTGAGGTTCACCGCCTGCAAGGCCCGGAAATCGCTCCCCACCACCAGCCGCACCACCCGGGCGATGGCCATGTAGATCGGGAACCCCGGCGGATGGGGATGGTGGCTGCTCACATCGTACGAGCGCATGCCCAGGCAGAAGAGCGCCTCGTCCCAGCCCCAGATCGAGCGGGCCATGGCCAGAAAGCGCGTGGCCGCGCACACGACCGCCAGGATCCAGAAAGCGGACCATTGGCGTCGCGTCAAAGGTTCGGTGGGCTGAAGCAAGTCCATCCGCGGCGGGCAATGTTACGCCAGCCGGCAGGACAGCCCGCGCCGAGGAATCGTCCTTGGGGAAAGGCGACCGCAGGAAGATCCCACGCCGGGCGGCGCCCAACTGGCCCGCGCCTCGCGTAAGCGCTGGTCATGAACGTGCGTCTTCTCCTGGCCCTGATGTGGTTGCCGCTCCTGACGGCCTGCGGCAGCCTCTCGCCCTCCCACTTTTCCACGGCCGAGCCCCGCTTCGAGCCCGATCGCTACTTCGAGGGGCCGACACGCTCGTGGGGTGTGACGGAGAGCCGACGGGGCAATCCGAAGAGCCGCTTCCGGACGGAGATGTTCGGCCGCCGTGAAGGCGACGTACTGGTGGTGACGCAGGACTTCACGTTCGAGGATGGACGCACGCAGCGGCGGCTGTGGCGCATCCGCCGCATCGACGAGCACCGCTACGAGGCCACCTCTCCCGATGTTCCCGGCGTGGCGCCGGGTGAGGCCTACGGCAACACGTTCCACTGGGAGTACACGCTGGCCCTGACTCCCCACAATGTCTTCACACGCGTGCGGATGCATCACTGGATGTATCTGCAGGCCGACGGGACGACGATGATCAACCGCGTGATCATCACCAAACTGGGCGTGGTGATCGCCGAGACCACGGAACATTTTCACCGAGGCACCGCGCCCGTCCCGTCGATCGGACGCTGAGCACTCTTTCGCGTCACAGACCGCGATCCGGTTCGTGTCAGTGTACGAACTTGCGGCGGTTGCGGATGTAGTCGGCCAGGATGTATTCGCCGAGGCGGTCGGGGGAGGAGTAGAAGGCACGGCCGCGGTTGATCTGAGAGAGTTGCTCCACGAAATTCACCAGCGTGGGATCGGTGGCCAGCATGAACGTGGTGATGGGGATGCCGGCCCGGCGACAGCGGTCGGCCTCTTCGAGCGTGCGGTTGACGATCTTCATGTCCAGACCGAACGAGTTCGTGTAGAGCTGCCCGTTCTCCGTCAGCGCGGACGGCTTGCCATCCGTGATCATGAAGATCTGCTTGTTGTTGTGCTTGCGGCGCCGGAGGATCTGCTGCGCGAGCTGCAGTCCGGCCTTCGTATTTGTGTGGTACGGCCCCACCTGCACGTAGGTGATCTCCGAGATGGGCACTTCGCGGGCCTCGTCTCCGAACAGCACCACGTCGATGGCGTCCTTCGGATACTTGGTGAGGATCAGCTCCGTCAACGCCAGGGCCACTTTCTTGGCCGGAGTGATGCGATCCTCACCGTAGAGAATCATCGAATGGGAGATGTCGATCATGACCACGGTGGCGCAACTGGAGTGGTGCTCGGTCTCGAACACTTCCAGGTCTT
>JBDTOZ010000158.1:0-18540 GCA_039932995.1 Acidobacteriota bacterium
CCACACCGCCGACCACGCCTCCTTCCACGCCGCCTGCCACACCCTCTGCCATCTCTTCGCCCGTGGTCACTTCCTGGATTGCATCCTCCACGAAGTCCTGGGACGGCGGGGGCACCGACGCGGGCGGCGGCACGCGACCCGGAGCCGCGGCATTCTTCGCCACGCCATCGCGACGAGGATTGGTCACAGAAATGGGAGGCGTGACGGGTTGCACGATGGGTGGTGGGTTCCAGTTGCTGCCCCGGCGGTCGATGCGTCCGATCCCTCCGGCCTCGATGGTCAGAATGGCCGCGAGCGCGCGGCGGTCGAGCCCGAACCGCTGGTAATCCGATTCGCTCTCCAGGACGAGCATGGTCGTGCGGGGGATGACCACGCGCTGCTCGATGCTGAGGCGCACTTGCTCGGTTGCCAGAGCGCGGCGCACGGCCTCCGCGGGCTCGCCCGCTTCGCGTTGCGCCAGATACTCGAGATAGGCGCGATAGGCCTCTCGCTCGAGAAGCGGACCAAAGGTCGAAGAGTCGAGGGAGGTCGCGCTCCCACGGAGCTCCGGCTCGCGTCCCGCCTTCAGCTTGCCGAGGGTGATGATTTCGTCGCCGGGCTGCACGTCGTCGAAGTGCGCCGGATAGAGCCATTCCGCTCCCGCGTCCGCGAGGTCGACCGGCACGCCGAGGGGACGGCGCAGATCGGCGGCGGCCTCACGTGCGCGCACGGCCAGTGATTCCGTGAAAGGCACGCGCACGACGCGGCCGCGGCCCGCGGTCACGGCCTTCGCCGTCGGCGCGTCCTCACGGCTGCCGAGGATGAGCGCGTGCACGACTCCCTTCGCGGGAAGAGCGTCGATGGCTTGTTTCAACTCGTTCGGCGCCACGGTTCCGAGCGTGGGCACGAGGTCGCTGGCAAAGACGACGGCGCGGGCAGGGTCGTCGCGCATACTGCGCGCGGCGTCGCGCAAGAGAGCACCGACATCGGTACCGCCGAGAAAGAGTCGCGCGCGCAGCAGCTCACCGGCGCTGCGACTCACCTCCGCCGCGGATCCGTTCGCGAGCGGGACGATGTCCTGATCGAAGGCTACGAGCTGCACCCGGTCGCTCGGCGGCAACGCCCCGAGGATCTCCTGGAGGGCCGTGATGCGATGCGGTGCTCCCTCGGCGGACGACGCCGAGGTGTCGACGTAGAAGCGCCAGGTGGTGGGTGAACCCAGGCGGTTGCCCGGCGCCACGTTCGGCCGGACGGCCGCGAGATAAAAGTCGCCCGCGCGGAGGATGCGGTTGCCGGCGTCGCCGGCCGCCTTCCAGGTGAGCACCATGTCCCGGTCGGGCGTCCAGTTGGTCTCGTCGAAGCTGGTCACCTCCGCCGTGCTGGTGGTCATCCTGCCGCTCGTCCCCTCACCGGGGATGGGCGTGACGAACGCCCGGAACGTAAACTTGTTGACCTTCGACATTCCCCGCACCGGGAAGGCATAGACGCGCTGTCCGTCGCGCACGGGCAGCAGAGCCGTGTAGGACAGCACGATGTGCACCGAAGCCCGGGCCTCGATGGGGAAGATGCGGGCGGAGAAGCGGTTGCCCTGTTCCTGTTCCAGCAGCGCCGGATCGCGCATCTGGTGGAGGAACTGCTCGTACACCTGATTCGCGCGCAGCCGCTCCACCACCTCCCCTTCCATGAGCTGGCCGTTGACGTCCTTGGCGAAACGGCTGATGGCCGCGTTCGGGGGAAGCGTGCAGGTGAACCTTCCCTCGATCCGCCGGTCCTGCGGATTGCGGAAGCGCAGGTCGAGCTCCGTCAGCGACAGCATCCCGTGGATGGCCGCACGCACGGACAACTCCTCCAGCACGAGCTCCTGCCCGTCCGGATCGGCAAACGTAATGGGTGGCACGGGCGGCGTCTTCGCATCCGTGACGGGCCGGAAGGCCGGAGGATTGGAAGGTGGAGCGGCCTTCGGACCCTGGGCAGCCACGAGCAGCACCCCGGTGACCGAGGCCAGCAGCAGGGATGCGGTGAGCGTGAGAGAGCGTGCGTAGGACTGCATGCCGACTTAGACTCCTGTCTCTTCTGAATCGAAACTGGTTGGTGTTCCTGGTTGCTGGTTGCTGGTTGTCTGCGGTTGAACTTGCCGACACGTGGAGCGCTGGCGTCCCGCCGGCTGGCCGGGGGGCGTCCTCGCCCCCCGGGCGGGGGAGCGCGGGCAGGATGCCCATGCGCGCCGTGACTCCCAGCCACAAACCTCAGTGCCGCAACGCGCGCCGCCGCACCCCTCGTGAAGGCGGCTCCCACCCCAACTGCACGACCTCGAAGTCGCTTCCCTTCAGTGCTGCGAACGCGGGATTGAGCACGTCGTTGTCCCAGCGTGTGTCGTAGGTGCCGGTGATGTAGAGGTCCGAGCCGTTGTCGGCCACGATCAGGCCGTAGGTCTTCATGGCCTGGAAGATCTTGCGCATCGCTTCCGGAAATCCATTGAGGTTCACGCCGGCCTTGAGGCGCAGCCGCGCACCCATCGGCAGCGCGCCCGCTGTGCTGCCCGCGCGGTGCGAGGCGGGATAGACGTAGCCGTTCGTGTGACGCACCGTGACCCGGAACGCGTGACGGATCGGGTCCGGTCCGTACACCTCGTCGTAGCGCACCAGGCCGGGAAGAATGGCCAGTCCGGCCGCGTCCGCGCTCGTCCAGGTGTCGGGCCGCCGTGCGTTCGAGTCGAGCGGGAACGTCGCGCCGGAGCCCGCCTCCCAGCGCGAGCCGGACCAGCGGAGCGCGTACAGCTCATAGAGCATGCGGTGGTCGCGGTCGATGAGCAGCATGTGCCGGTCGCCGTCCGCATTCGGATCGTTTCCGGCCAGGCCTCCTTCGATCCACTTCTGCTGCGTCTTCGCTTCTTCCGGAATCGGATAACCCGGCGGCCGTCCTGGCGCGCCGAAGTCACTCTCGTCGTCGTAATCGAACGTCACCGGCACGAGTGGCTGCGTTCCGGAGACGACGATGTACGGAATCCCGTAGGTGGGCGCCTCCGCGTCGCCACTGTCGCCGCCGAAATCGGGATGCATGCCGCGTGTCGGCCCGACATCCGAAACGAAGGCCGCGCTGTTTGGATCCACCGGTGCGGCGGAGATGTCCGCGTTCCACCAGTGGCTCGGCGGGAACAACGGCAGCGGAGCAGGCAGCGCACCGCCGCGAACCGGCGATTGCCCCCACGCCGCGGGTCCGTTCATCAACAGCGGGAAGAGAAACAGCGCGGCGAGCAAACCTTTCACGAAGGCATTCTGTCCGCGCAGAGCGGGGCCTCGGTGTGGGCTGGATCACGTCCGATTCTCCCTTTCGCGCTTAGATTGCCTGTGCGGGTCCCCCATTCCCTAACTTATTTCGCGTTAGAATCGCCCGCGGGTTCCATCAAAATCGGAAGTCTGGAGAGTTCATGATCCGAATGAGCCATGTCTCGGGCTATGTCCGCGGGATTGCCGTGTGCGGGATGCTGACGATGTTCGGGACTGCCGCCATGGCATCTCCCTTCACGAGCTCCCAGTCTGGGAACTGGAACCTCTCCTCCACCTGGGGTGGTGCCGGCGTCCCCGGCGCCGCTGACACGGTGACGATCACCGGCAGTCATGTCGTGACGGTTTCCGACTTGCGCAACGCGCTTTCGGTCACCCTCGACAGCACGGCCGGCAGCAAGGTGCTGACGGTGGTTTCGGGAGGCACGCTGATCGTGCAGAGCGCTGTGCAGCCAGCGATCAGCATCAACATGCCCTCCTCCGGCGGGACCAACATCGTTCGCATCGACGGCGGCATCCTGCAAACGACGAACGCAGGCATTCAGATCACCGGGGGAACCTCCGAGGTCGCCGAGCTCGCGTTCACGTCCCTCGGGGGCACGGCCACCATCGCCGGAGACGTCCTGTTCTCCGGCAGCGCCGCCAACGCACAGATCGACATGGCCGCGGCCGCGGCCAATCTCGAGATCGGTGGCGACCTGGGCAACGGCGGGACCCTCATCAACAACGCCGGATCCAAGGTCCGGTTCAACGGCAGCGGCTCGCAGACCATCAACTCTTACACCTTCGCCAAACTCGAGATCGACAAGAGCGGCACGGCCGCACTCAACGGTCCCGTGACCGTGATCGCGGAGCTCAACGTCAACTCCGGCGTCCTCGACGACGGCGGCTACCAGATCAGCCTCGACCCCGGCCTGGGGACGTTCGTCACCGTTGGCTCCACCGGCGTGCTGAAACTCGGCAGCGCCGCCTCGGCCACCGACTTTCCCACCCCGCTCGGCACCGTCAATCTTCTCGGGGGCAGTGCGGTCGTCTACCAGGCCGGCGTCGCGCAGCCGATCAACACGGACGTCACCTACCGCCGGCTGTACGTATCGACCATGAGCGCCACTCCGGTCACCAAAGGCCTCTCCGGGCTGACGCTGAACGTCCTCACGCAACTCGATGTCACCGACAACGGGCCGGGGCTGGTCACCCTCGATGTGGGCGGCAACGCGCTCGACCTCGACGGCAACATCACCGGCGACGGCTCCATCACGCTCAGCGGCGGCTCGATCAACATCGCCGGCGACTGGGGGACCTCGGTGGGCCTCACCGCTCCCAGCGGCATCGTCATCTACGACGGCAGCGGTTCGCAGAACGTCCTCGGCGCCAACTACTTCAACCTCGACATCAACAAGTCCGCCGGCACGGCCACCCTGACCGGCAACACCACCGTCTCCGGCAACCTGGGCATCCTCTCCTTCGGTACGCTCAACGTCGGCAGCAACACCCTCACTCTCCTCGGCAACACCACCTCGAACAGCGTCCTCTCCGCCCTCACCGGCACGGTGCGCTTCAACGGGACGAGCGCGCAGACCTTCGACAATTTCTTCTCCCCCTTCAGTGTGCAGAACCTGGAGATCAACAACGCCACCGGCGTGGCCATCAGCGCCCAGGGGACCCTCGTCAACGGCACTCTCACCCTGAACGGCGGCAATCTCGACGTCACCGGATCCCTGGAGTTCACAGTCGCCACAACCGCGACGATCGCTCGCACCAGCGGCTGGATCATCGGCTATCTGACCATGGGCATGAACCCCACGCCTGCGCGCACCTTCCCCATCGGCACGGCCGCTTCCTACCTTCCGGTCACCGCCGACGCCAACGCGGCCGGCATGCTCGCCATCGCCGCCATCGAGGGGCTGCACCCCGACCGCACCGGGCCCAACGTCCTGGATCGGTTCTGGCGGATCAGCCCCAACACGACGGTGACACTGCTGGACAGCATCACGTTCCAATACAACAACGGCGATGTCTCCTACGGCGACGATGCCGACTCCATCCTCGCGCAATACGACGGCGGCTCTCTCCTCTTCACGCATTACGGCCTGGTCAACGCGCCGGCGAACACCGGCTCCACCACCGGCGTGACCGGAATCGAGACGGACTGGGTGATCGGCGAGCCGGGCAGCCTCGCGGCCGCGTCGAAACTGGCCATCACCAGCATCAACGGAGGGACGGATCCGACGCCGAACGTCCCCTTCAGCATCGTCGTCGAGTCTCGAGATGACAACGGCGATCCAGCGCCCGTGTTCGTCGACACTACCTTCCAGATCTACGAGGACAACGGCAGCGGCAGCATCGGCGGCACGCCCACCGGAACCATCCTGGCCGGCACCGACAACATCACCGTCTCCGGCGTCACCTACGACACCGCCGAGACCGGCCTGCAGATGCGCGTGATCGCCCTCATCGGCGATGACCTCCTGGACGGCACCGCTCCGTTCGACATGGCCGCCGCGCCGTCCACGCTGACGGTCAGCAGCCTCGGCGACAGCGGCCCGGGCACGCTGCGCGACGCCATCACCACGCACAACGGCGGCGGCTGCACCACGCCTTGCACGATCGACTTCAGCGTCAGCGGCGAGATCTCGCTGGCCACGGCGTTGCCGGCCATCACCATGGGCGACGTGACCATCGACGGCTACACCGCACCGGCCGCGTTGGCCAATACGGCCACGTTCGGTCTGGCCTCCAACGCCAGCCTCACCGTGGCCGTCGACGGTGGGAACAGCGTTGCCTTCGGCTTCGACGTGCAGGCCACGAACGTCAAGATCGTGGGACTGGGCATCAAGCGATTCGCCACCGCGGGCGTGCGCTTCACGGGCACGAACACCGGCTCGAACGTCTCAGGCTGCCACATCGGCACGGATCTGAGCGGAACGGGCTTCGCCGCCAACGGCATCGGCGTGCTCTTCTCGTCGTCGACCGGCGCTTCGCTGGGGGGCATGCTGCCGGCGGCACGAAACGTCATCAGCGGCAACACCGGCTGGGGCGTGTCCATCGACAGCACCACCGCCACCGTCTCGCTGATCGGAAACTACATCGGCGTGCGACGTGACCTGGCCAACGTGCTGGCCAACAACGGCGGCGTGCTCGTCAGCGCCGGCTCGACGGCCATCTCCGTCGGCGTGACCGGCATCGGAAACGTCATCAGCGGCAACACCACGGCCGGCATCGAGCTGGCCGGAAGCAACGCCGTGGTCAAGTCCAACTTCATCGGCACCGCGGGCAGCGGAGCGGCGGCCTTTGCCAACAACACCGGCATTCAGATCGATGCCGCGGCCACATTCAATACCATCGGCGGACCGTTGACCGACTCCAACGTCATCAGCGGCAACACCCAGAACGGCATCCTCATCAGCGGCGACGACAACACCATCGACAACAACTCCATCGGCATCACACCCGACGGCCTGACCGCCCGTCCCAACGGCGCCAGCGGCATCCGTCTGGACACGACTGCCTCGCGCAATCTGATCGGCACCACGCTCGGCAACAAGATCGCCAACAACGCCAACGACGGTGTGACCGTGGCCACGACTGCCGCGGGCATCGGCAACGTCGTGCGACGCAACAAGATCGCCGCCAACGTCAATCGGGCCATCGACCTGACCGACGACGGAACCACCGCCAACGACCTCACCGACTCCGACACCGGCGCCAACAACCTCCAGAACTTCCCCACGCTCCTCTCCGCGAAGAAGAACGGCGGCAACATCGACGTCCGCTTCTCCCTCGACTCCAGCGGCGGCGTGAGCGCCAACTTCTTCGTCATCGAAGCCTTCAAGGCCGACGGCTCGTCGCCCGCGCAGGCCGCGGCGTACCTCGGCGGCTCCGGCTGCCTGGCCGGGTCCACCTTCGCCAATGTCCTCTTCAGCGTTCCCGCCGGAGCCACCGTCACCGGCGACTTCGTCGTGGCCACCGCCACCGCGTACAGCGATGCCGCCTGCAGCACTCCCAGTGAAGGAACCTCCGAGCTTTCGCCGTCCACCCGCGTCAGCGGCGAGATCCACTGGAACACCGGGAACGGCAACTGGGAAAACGGCGCGAACTGGAGCCCCACCATCGTTCCGACGTCGACGGACGATGCCTACATCGACGCGCCTGGCACCTACACCGTCGGCATCAACACCATCGCCTCGGTGGCCAGCGTGCAGGTCGGCGCGGCCACGGGCACGCAGATCCTGAGCATCCCCACCAGCCAGTCGCTCACCTTCACCAACGCCAGCAGCGTCGGCGCGAACGGCACGATCTCCTTCAGCGGCATCAACCTCGGCGGCTCGGGACTGCTCGGCGTCACCGGCACGCTCGACTGGAACAGCGGCGCCCTGAGCGGCGCCGGCGGCGTGACCATCAACTCCGGCGGCACGCTCAACCTGGCCACGCCCGCCAGCAAGTTCATCACCTCTTCGCTGCTGACCATCGCCAGCGGTGCCAACGCCTACTGGACGGGCGGCCAGATCAACCTCGTCACCGGCGGCGCCGTCGACAACTTCGGCCTCTTCGAGTGCAAGACCGACCAGGCCTTCGCCGACGGCGGTGCGCCGGGTACGTTCGACAATGCCGGCACCTTCCGCAAGTCCATCACCGGCGGCTCGACCACCTTCAACAACGTCACCTTCAATCACAACGGCGGCACGGTGGACATGCTCACCGGCACCCTCGACCTGGCGGGCGGCACCGCGTCCGCTCCGTTCACGCTGGCCGTCGGTACCAGCGTCCTCGTGAACGACAACACGTACGACTTCGCCACCGGCACCGGCGTCACCGGCGCGGGCAAGGTGCACATCAACGGCGGCACACTGAACGTCAGCGGCACGGCCGTGACCATCGAGAACCTGCTCCTGGCCACCGGCTTTCTGGGCGGCACCGGAACGGCGCAGACCGGCGCCAGCGGCAACTGGATCTGGTCCAGCGGCAACATGACCGGCAGCGGCACGAGCCTCATCCAGACCGGCGCCGTGATGCAGATCAACAGCGCCTCGGCGAAGAGCCTGATCTCGCGCACGCTCAGCATCCAGAGCGGCGTCACCGTGACCTGGCTGGGCACAGGTCCCATTCAGCTCCAGACCGGCGGCAACATCTCCAACGCCGGCACCCTCGATGCCCAGGATGATGGCGCCATCACCGACGCCGGCGGCGCGGGCGGCTTCGTCAACAGCGGCACGTTCAAGAAGAGCGCGGGCGCCGGCACCACCGGCATCACCAACGTGGCCTTCACCAACACCGGGACCGTTCAGGTGCAAACCGGCACGCTCAATCCGTCGCTGGTGACCAACAGCGGCGCGATCCAGCTCACCGGCACGCTGCTCATCGACGACAACACCGTCACCCTCAACGGCGCCTCGGACGTCAGCGGCGCCGGCCTGCTGCGCATCAACGGCGGCACGCTCGCCGTCGACGTGGCCGACACCCTCCCCAACGTCCAGCTCGACGGCGGCTTCCTGCAGGGCACAGCCACCTTCTCGATCACCTCGCTGGACTGGAAGACCGGCTCGATGCAGGGCAGCGGCACGACCAACATCCCCAATCCGGGCAGCGCCACCCTTTCGACCGCCAGCGCGAAATCCCTGCAACGGACGTTCGACATTGCCAGCGGCACGACGGTCAGTGTCACCGGCACCGGTCCGGTCAACATGTCCGCCGGCGGCAACGTCTCCAACGCCGGCATCTTCGACTTCACCGTCGACGGCTCGCTCAGTGACGCCGGCGGCGACGGCGGGTTCCTGAACACCGGCACGCTACGCAAGTCGGGCGGCGCGGGCACGGCCTCCCTCACCAACGTCGACCTCACCAGCAGTGGCACCATCGACATAC
Source organism: Acidobacteriota bacterium (assembly GCA_039932995.1). GTDB lineage: Bacteria > Acidobacteriota > Thermoanaerobaculia > Gp7-AA8 > Gp7-AA8 > QHVT01. The sequence continues at coordinate 9,126 of JBDTOZ010000158.1, forward strand.
AGACCGGGACGTTCAATCCCGGCAACGTCACCAGCACGGGCCCCATCCAACTGGCCGGCACCTTCCTCGTCGACGACAACACCGTGACCTTCAACGCCGGCACCGACGTCAGTGGCGCTGGCCTGCTGAAGCAGACCGCCGCCTTTCTCAACGCCAACGCCGTGGACACGTTCCCGAACGTCCAGATCGACGGAGGCACGTTCCAGGGCACCGCGAACGTCTCGATCACCGCGCTGACCTGGACCAACGGCATCATGGACGGCGCGGGCACGACCACCATCCCCTCCGGCGCGACGGCGGCACTGAACACTCCCAGCGGCAAGACCCTCCGCCGCACCCTGAGCATCGTCAACGGAGGCACCGTCAACGTCAGCGGCGGCGGCCCGGTCACGCTGCAGAGCGGCGGCAACATCGCCAATGACGGCACGCTCGACGTCAACTCCACCAACCTGAGCGACGGCGGCGCCGGCGGTGACCTCGTCAACACGCGTACGTTCCGCAGCAACGGCCCGGTCACCCTCGGCAACCTGACGCTGAACAACAACGGCGGCACCGCCCTCATCGACATCCAGAGCGGCACGCTCGACCTCGCGGACGGCACCAGCTCCGGCGCCATCGCCATCGCCAACACCGCCTTCGCGCTGATCAACTCCGATACGTACACCCTGGCCACCGGCACGACCGTCAGCGGCGCCGGCACCGTCAGTCTCACCGCCGGCACCCTCTCGGTCACCGGCAACATCTCCATCGCCAACCTCAACCAGAGCGGCGGCATCCTGGACGGCACCGGCGCGCTCACGCTCACCGGCACGTCCATCTGGAACAACGGGAACATGCAGGGCGCCGGCTCGACCAGCGTCTCCGGAGTCCTGAACCTCAGCGGAGCGTCGGGCAAGAACCTCACGCGTCTGCTCAGCACCACCTCCACCGGTGCGATCAATCTCAACGGCACCGGCACGATCAACATCGGCGCGGGCGGCAGCATCACCAACGCCGGCACATTCACCACCACCGTCGACAGCTCCATCAGCGACGCCGGGTCAGGCGGCAACTTCACCAACAGCGGCGCCACCTCCGTCTTCCGCAAGCAGACCGCCACCGGCACGACCTTCTTCACCGGCATCGCCTTCACCAACAACGGCGGCCTGGTCGACCTGAAGAGCGGCATCCTCAACATCACCAATGATCCGTTCACGCAGACCTCCGGCAAGTTGAAGCTCTGGCTGGGCGGGACTTCTCCCGGCATCGGCTTCAGCCAGATCACCACCGACCAGAGTCCCGCTCTGGCGGGCGAGCTCGAGATCGCGCTGGTCGGTCTCTACCAGCCCATCGGAGGGGACTCGTTCCTGGTCCTGGGCGCCACCACGCACAGCGGCGACTTCGCGCCCTACACGTATCCGTCCCTCGCGGCCGGCCGCACCTTCAGCAACGCCTACACCGGCAGCGGCCTGCTGCTCACCGTCAACGGCGAAGGCGATCTGGCCCTCACCAAGAGCGGCCCGTCAAACGTGCTCGTCGGCGCGCCCATCGCCTACACGATCCAGGTCGACAACAACGGTCCCGACACGGCCAACACGCTCAGCGTCATCGACACGCTCGCGGCCGGCCACAACGCCATCACCGCCGCCGGGACCGGTTGGACCTGCAACGTGGTCAGCAGCACCGTGACCTGCACCATGCCCACGCTGGCCGTAGGCAGCGCCAGCCCGATCACCATCAACGCCACCGCGCCGGGCGGTCCGGTCACCTTCCCCAACTCCGCCACCGTCACCTCGAGCAACGATTCCAACACGGGCGACAACAGCGATTCCATCTCGGTCACGGTCGATCCCTACCAGGCCGACCTCGAGCTCTCCGCGACGAGCCCCGTCGCGCCGCTGGCCCCCTCCACCGCCTTCCAGTTCGACTTCACCGTCAAGAACAACGGACCGCAGACCGCCACCGGCGTCACCTTCAGCGCCCCCGTCCCGGCCACCATCCAATACGACGGCGCCACTCCGGACGCCGGCACCTGCAACTACGCCGCGAACACCGTGACCTGCACGCTGGGAAGTATCCTCAGTGGTACCGACGTGCACGTCGTGCTCGACCTCACCACCATCGATCCGGGGACGCACAGCATCACCGGCACCGGCGCCGCGACGGAGATCGATCCCAACACGGGCAACGAGTCGATCTCTCCCGCGGTCAGCGTCACCGGCAGCTCGCTCACCGTCACCAACACCGATGACACCGGCGCGGGCTCGCTGCGCCAGGCGCTCGAAGACGCGAACAACGGCGTCTGCACGCTCCCCTGCGCCATCGACTTCAACATCGGCAGCGGGCCGTTCATCATCCAGCCCGCCACCGAGCTCCCCGCCATCGGCAACCAGGTCCTGCTCGATGCCACCACGCAGCCCGGCTACAGCGGCTCGCCCATCATCGAGATCGACGCCGCTCCGGCGAACCTCATCGCCGGCCTGACGCTCGCCGGGACCGGCTCGGGCATCAAAGGCTTCTCCATCCAGGGCGCGAACATCGGCGTCAAGATCGCCGGTGATTCCAACTCGGTCGAGGGGAACTACATCGGCATCACGCCTTCGGAAGTGGCGGGGGCGAATCTGGATGGGATCGAGATCACGGGCGACAACAACGTCGTCGGCGGATCCTCGGCGAGCCAGCGCAACATCATCTCCGGCAACGTCAACCACGGGGTGCTGCTGAGCGGCATCGCCACCGGCAACACTGTGGCCGGCAACTACATCGGCACCGACGTGGCCGGCACCTCGGCCATCCCGCAGAACACCGGCGTCGAGATCATCGACGAGGCGAGCAGCAACACTATCGGCGGCACCACCGCCGCCGACGGCAACGTCATCGCCGGCAACAGCAACTACGCCATCTACATGGAGGGCTCCGGTGGCGGCGGCATCGACGACAACGCCATCTACAACAACGCCATCGGCGTCGACTCCAGCGGCACCGCCACCCTCGGCGCCAGCATCGCCGGCATCGCCGTCATCGACGACGCCGTCGGCACGCAGATCGGCGCGCCCGACAAGCCCAACGTCATCGGCGGCAACGGCGTAGGCATCCACCTGGCCGGCTCCGTCGAGCAGACCACCATCGCCGCCAACCAGATCGGCCGCGCCCTCGACCAGGTCACCAACGTCGCCAACAGCGGTTCCGGCATCGTCCTCGAAGCCTCCAACAACCTCGTCGGCGGAGGCCTCTTCAACGGTCACAACAACATCGCCAACAACGGCAACGACGGCATCACCGTCCTCTCCGGGACGGAGAACCGCCTGCTGGTGAACTCCATCTTCGACAACACCGACCAGGGCATCGACCTCGGCGACGACGGCCCGACGGCCAACGACATCGGCGACGCCGACACCGGCGCGAACAACCTCCAGAACTCCCCCACCCTCACCTCCGTCTCCCTCCTCGGCGGCGGCGACGTCCACGTGGCCTTCAACTTCGACTCCAGCGCCTCCGGCACCGGCATCGGCAGCGTGCGCGTGGAGATGTTCGAAGCCGACACCAACGGGCAGGGCAAGTACTTCTTCAATGTCGGTTGCCACGCGGTCAACGCCGCGGGCATCGGCAGCAGCTTCAACGCCCCCTCCATCACCGCGGGCATGCCGGTCGTGTTGACCATGACCAGCTACACCGACGCCTCCTGCACCAACATCGCCGACGGCACCTCCGAGTTCTCCAACGTCGTCACCGCCACCACCTGCACGCCTCCGGCGGTGACCATCACCGGCCCCACCACCTCCTGCGCCGGCGGCACTGTGATGCTCGATGCGGGCTCGGGCTTCGACGAGTACCTCTGGTCCACCGGCGAGATCACGCAACAGATCACCGTCGCGCCGACCGGCACGACCATCTACAGCGTCACCGTCAAGGACGGCATCGGCTGCTCCAACAGCGACACGCACACCGTCAACGTCAACCCGCTGCCGACGCCGGCCATCACCGGTCCCACCAGCGTCTGCGCCACCGGCTCGGTCACGCTGGACGCAGGCGGCGGCTACTCCGGGTACCTCTGGTCCAACGGCGCCGTGTCGCAGACCATCAACGTCTCGCCCGCGTCGACGACCAACTACAGCGTCACCGTCACCGACGGCAACGGCTGCCAGGGCACCGACTCCCACACCGTCACCGTGAATGCCAATCCCACCGTGACCATCACCGGTCCGACCTCCACCTGCGCGAGCACGAACATCGTCCTCGACGCCGGACCGGGCTTCGCGTCGTACTCGTGGTCCACAGGCGATTTGACGCGGCAGATCACGGTGGCCCCCACCATCAACACGGTCTACAGCGTCACCGTCACCGACGGGAACGGTTGCACCGCCACCGATACCCACAACGTGAGCGTGAATGCGCTGCCCACGGCCACGATCACACCGGGCGGTCCAACCACCTTCTGCGCGGGCGGCAACGTCGTGCTCACCGCCAGCCCCGCCGCCTCCTGGCTCTGGTCCAACGGCGCCACGAGCCAGAACATCACCGTCAACGCCACCGGCAGCTACAGCGTGCAGGTCACCAGCGCCGCCGGCTGCTCCGCGACGTCCGCGCCCACCAGCGTCACCGTGAATCCCGCGCCCGTGGTGACCATCACCGGCCCGACCTCGAGCTGCGCCAGCGCACCGGTGCTCCTCGATGCCGGCAGCGGCTTCGCGAGCTACCTCTGGTCCAACGGCGCGACCTCGCAGACCATCACCGTCAGCCCGGCCGCGACCGCCACCTACTCGGTCACCGTCACCGACGGCAGCTCCTGCAGCGGCAGTGACTCGCACACCGTCACCGTGAGCGCGAATCCGACGGCCACCATCAGCGTCGCCGCAAGCGTCTGCCAGGGCTCCACGGGCAACGCCGCCAGCGTGGCCATCCAGCCGGGCGCCACGTACACCTGGTCCATCGTCAACGGCACCATCACCGGCGGCGCGGGCACGCACGCCATCACTTTCACCGCCGGCGCCTCCGGCACGGTCGATCTCGGCATCACCATCAACGCCGGCGCCTGCACGAGCAGCGGCACCGCCAATGTGCCCATCGTCCCGCCGCCGACCGTGACCATCACCGGTCCGACCTCAGCCTGTGCGAACGCCAACAGCACGCTCGACGCGGGCGCGGGCTTCGCCACCTACGTCTGGTCCAACGGCGCCACCACGCCCACCATCACCGTCTCACCCGACTTCACCACCACGTACACGGTCAACGTCACCACCGCCGGGGGATGCGCGGCCACCGACAGCCATACCGTCACCGTGACGCCTGCGCCGACGCCGGTGATCACCGCACCGGGCAGCACCGCGCCCAACACCGCCGGCCTCGCGGCAAGCGTGGTCGTCGTCCCCGGCGCGACCTACAACTGGACGGTCCTCAACGGCACGCTCACCTCCGGCAACGGCACCAACGCCATCGTCTTCGCGGCCGGCGCCTCCGGCGTCACGGAGCTCAATGTCTCGGTGAACGCGGGAGGATGCACCGGCACCTCGCAACACTTCGTCTTCATCGAATCCGACGGCACAGGCGCGGACCTGGTCCTCACCAAGGCCGCCACCGCCAGCGTCGCTCCCGGCGGCACGATCGTCTACACCCTCGGCATCACCAACCTCGGCCCGCAGGCCGCCACCGACGTCGTCCTCGCCGACACGCTTCCCGCCGGCACTACCTTCGTCTCCGTGAATGGCGGGCCGTGGACCTGCGCGCAGACCTTGAGCGGCATCCGCTGCACCGGCAACGCCGCGGCCGGATCCAGCAGCAGCGTGCTCCTGACCGTCAACGCACCGCAGAGCACCGGCACCGTGACCAACACCGCGCAGATCACCTCCGCGGTTTCCGATCCGCACCCCGCGAACAACTCCGCATCCGCCGTCACCAGCGTCGTCACCGCGCCGCCTCCCACCGAAGGCTGCACGAACCTGCCCGTCGTCAATCCGATCTCCCCGGCCAACAACGGCATCGTCAACGCCTCGTCCGTGCAGTTCGTCTGGAGCACTGCCTCGGGCGCCGACGGCTACCGCCTCTTTGCCTCCATCGACGGAGCCATCCCCGCACTCCTCGGCATCACGCGCGAGACCACGCTGCGCCTCACCATCGCCCGCGGCGACGTCGTCTGGTTCGTGCAGGCCCTCTACGACGGCTGCGCCGCCACCGAGTCGCAGCGCTTCCACTTCACCATCCCCACGCGCAACGACTGCAACCCGAACCAGAAACCGCAGACCCTTTCGCCCGCGGACGCGTCCACCACCGGCAACGGCACCGTCACCTTCACCTGGTCGTCCGTCCCGGGTGCCATCGAGTACGAGCTCTGGCTCTCGCTCGACAACGGCTCGCCCGTCCTCTTCGGCTCCACCGCGGGAACGACGCTCACCGAGCAGGTGCCTCCGGGCAAGCTCCTCTGGTACGTGCGCGCCATCGTCGATCGCTGCGGAGCGCGCGACTCCCAACGCGCGCGCTTCACCTATGCGCAGCCGGCCGAGTGCGCGACCTTCGAGCGTCCCATCCCCATCACTCCGCTCTTCGGCGCAATCTCCGACTCTCCGCTCTCCTTCCGCTGGAGCAACGTCGGTGCGTCGGGTTACGACGTCTACGTTCGCCGAGGCGACGCACTGACGCTGGTCACCCAGACCTCCACTACCACCACCGCGAACAACGTCAGCCTGGCTCCGGGCAAACTGCGTTGGTTCGTGCGCGCCCACTTCCCCGACAACTGCGCGCCGCTCGATTCCGCCGAGCAGGACCTCGAGATCGTGGCCACGCCCGCGGCGTGTGCCACCCTGGGCGCGCCGATCATCGCCGCGCCCGGCCAGATCTCGAGCGACGTACCGTTCCTCATCCAGTGGAAGCCCGTGCTCGGCGCCACCTCCTATCAGTTGCAGGTCGCGGACAACGCCGGCTTCAGCGGAGCCGAGACCCTCCAGGTCAATGGCACTCTGCGGGAGCTCACCCGCACCAACCTCGGCACGCAGCCACTCTCCCTCTTCGCCCGCGTGCGCGCCATCGGCGGACGCTGTGAGCCCGACACCGTCGGTGCCTACGGCTCCACGGCCGCCGTCTTCATCCTGCCCAACGGCAGCAGCAACGGCTCCGCGCCCGTCATCGGCGGCGACGTCACCTTCACCATCCAGCTCGGACCCGAGCTGGCCGGACAGATGTTCAACGCCGCGCCCAGACAGCCCTGGCTCACCGTGACCCCCGAGTCCGGCTTCGTCCGCGCCGGAGGCACGACCCTCACCGTCCTGGCCCACACCACCTCTCTCCCCCTCGGCACGAGCCTGGGCGCGGTCGTGGTCACGCTGGGCAGCACCTCCGCCGGCGGTGTCACGACGCACGACAACACCTCCGTCAGCTCCAGCTTCTCCGTCTCCCTGGTCACGCCGGTCGCGCCCGAGCCCTCCAACACCCCGCCGCCCGACGCGCTGATCATCCCGGCCATCGCCCATGCCGACGGCATCAACTCCCGCTTCCAGTCCGACGTGCGCGTCTCCAACACCTCGCCGCGCCTGGTCAACTATCGCCTCACCTACACTCCCAGCGGCCAGGGCATCGAGGCCGGGCAGCAGACCACCTTCGCCGTCGAGCCGGGTCGCACCATCGCACTCGACGACATCCTGCAGGGCTTCTTCGGCACGGGTAGCGGCAACGCCATCGGCACCCTGGAGATCCGTCCGCTGACCGAGACCACCGACTCCACCTCCAGCGCGCCGCTGAGCGGCCTGCTCAACCTCGTCAGCTTCGCCTCCTCGCGGACGTTCAACGTCACCGCCAACGGCACGTTCGGTCAGTACATCCCGGCCATCCCCTTTGCGAACTTCATCGGTCGCGCCGCCGCGGGAGACCTCCGCCGCGTGCTCTCGCTCCAGCAGATCGCCCAGTCCGCGCAATACCGCACCAACCTCGGCCTCATGGAAGGTTCGGGCTCGCCGGCCTCGGTGATCGTGCGCATCTTCGGCAATGCCGGCGAATACCTCACCGAGTTCCCGGTCGAGTTGAAGGGCGGACAGCACGTCCAGCTCAACTCCTTCCTGCGCGACCAGGGCGTCGACCCGCTGACCGACGGACGGGTGGAGGTCGAAGTGATGTCCGAGGGCGGGAAGGTCACGGCGTATGCGTCCGTGCTCGACAACGCCACCAGCGATCCGCTGCTCGTCACTCCGGTGTCCATCGCAGACAGCGGCGCCAGCAAGTGGGTCGTGCCGGGCGTGGCCGACCTCGTGAGCGGCTTCGGCAACTGGCAGACCGACATGCGCCTCTTCAACGCCGGCAATGAGGCGGTCGACGCCACCCTGCTCTTCTACTCGCAGAACGGAGGAGAGCCGAAGACCAACACCATCACCATCCCCGCGGGCCAGGTGAGACAGTTCGACCGGGCCCTGGCCTCACTCTTCAACACGAGCAACGACGGCGGTGCTGTGCACATCACCACCCCGGCGGCGGCACGTCTCATCGCCACCGCCCGCACCTACAACCAGACCACGGGCGGCACCTACGGACAGTTCATCTCCGCCGTGACTCTCGCCGAAGCCGCGGGCATCGACTCGCGTCCGCTGCAACTGCTGCAGGTCGAAGAGTCAGACCGCTTCCGCTCCAACATCGGCCTCGTGGAAGTGAGCGGCAAGCCGGTCACCCTCGAGCTCTCCATCGTGCCGCCCGACGCCAAGTTCACCGCCGTGACCGAAATCCCCCTGGCCGCCAACGAGTTCCGCCAACTCGGCTCGCTGCTGGCCAGCTTCGGCCTCGACGACACCCACAACGCCCGCGTGACGGTCCGCGTGATCGGAGGCGAAGGCCGCATCACCGCCTACGCCAGCGTCATCGACATGCAGACCAACGACCCGACCTACGTGCCCGCGCAGTAGGTTCAGACGAGCGGCGCTCCGGCAACGGAGCGCCGCTTGATGTAGAAGGTCGATAGGGTCCCCGAGCCGCACTACCGATTCGTCGAGAAAGGCCATGTTCCCAATGAAAACATCTATGCCGCAATGGGCCAGACCGAGTCGGGCCGATACCTCATCGTTTTCTTCATTCACAAGCAGGACGGTCGGGCACTGATCATCTCCGCCCGCAACATGGACCATGCCGAGAAGAGACGCTATGGCCGAAAATAAGTCGTCGTTGTCAGGGAGCCAGTCCTACCAGGAGCTCAGCGAATACTGGGATACGCACAGTCTGGCCGAGCACTGGGACGAAACATCGGCCGTTGAGTTCGAGTTGGGCGTGACGTCGTCGGCAACCTACTTCCCCGTCGACCGCTTCCTGGCCGAGCAACTCAGGGCGGCCGCATCTGCACACGGCGTTTCCGCAGAGACACTCCTCAACCTTTGGTTGCAGGAGCGCGTCCGCGACGAGTCGCGAAAAGCCGGCTAAGGAGCCGCGCAAGAATAACTTCGCAGAATGAGGCGCGAGTCTGACATCAAGC